>NZ_JACKZS010000160.1 GCF_014222285.1 Nostoc sp. UCD121 | reverse complement strand
ACAACTATCGAATTTTTGACCGTTACGATCGCTCTGTTGTTCATGCGCGATACTGGGGGATGACAACATCAACTGGCGACCATCGCAGTTTGGGTACGATTTGTTTGGTTGTACGGTTGATTTTCAGTTTCCTGTAATCAAGCTGCTAGACTATAAACATTGGTTGTCGGAGCTAGAAGCCAGTCGTAACCCCTTTGCTACGGTGGTAATGGCTCACTTGGCAGCAGTGCAAACCCGCAGTAATAGGTCGCAAAGGAAACAATCAAAACTGAATTTAGTGCGTCGGTTGTATGAGCAAGGATTTGAACGCGAGGCTGTTGTTAACCTTTTGGCTTTTATTGACTGGATGTTGACGCTACCATTAGATTTAGAGCGAGAATTTCAACGGGAAGTAGAACAATTAGAGGCAGAACAACGTATGCAGTACGTGACATCATTTGAGCGAATTGCCCGAATGGAAGAATTGGTGGAAGCAATAAAATTAGGCTTGGAACTCAAGTTTGGCCCTGAAGCATTAAACCTAGTGCCAGAAATTTCATCGTTGGAAGACGTTGAACTATTAAGAGCAGTGAGAAATGGGATAAAAACAGCAACTACAGTCGATGAATTGCGTCAAATATACCAGTCCTCTACAACTGACAATCTGCCAGAAAATTAGCATTGAAGAATTTAATATTTAGTTTTCTAGGTTCAGTACACTTTAAGTGCTTAAATTAGCTCTAATTAAGCACTTAACGAAGTATCTCCATCACGTTCCTCAACAGGCTGATCAAACTTCAGAGCCTCATCACCCCAACAATCCCAGCCAATTCTAGACGAACGTGCGAACATCTCCAGCTTGGTTATATCAGGACACAGCTTTTCTACAAGTTCAAAGAACTGTTCGGGCTTACGTGAATGCTCACGCCTGGGAGAGTGCAGGATGCTTGACTGGTTTGTGAGTGTCCGTCCAGCAAAAGCTTTCACATTCCCACGAACAGCCAAAGCGCAATGTTCAGTCGAATTCCGCAACCAATGACCGACACCTAGATGTGTTTTAGTGTTATCCTTGGTAACTTTTTCCCAAGTCAAAATAGTCTTGAGTTCAAATCCCCATGTTTGCAAGCATTGAGCCGCTTCCACCATGTGATTGTTCGTGAACCATAGCCAGAGGATACAGCCATTGCTGCCGCATAATTCGGGAATGGGCAGAGCCAGAATTTCCTCAGTCCGCATTGGTTGATAGGGGATGCGGTTGCGGTGAGTTTTGTCTTTAGAACGAAGTCTGTAGAACCAGGGAGGATCTATAACAATGCACTGGTAATGGCCTTGTAGAGTTGTGAGTCTCATACTGCCTCCTGCGGTTGTTTAACAATCGTTGCGCTGATGGATTCAAAATCAACCTGAAATATGTTTAAATCAGGAGTTATTTGACCACTGTTATAAAGTCCAACGATGTGCTGTCTGATTGCATCTTCCGTAAGCCCATCAGGAATGTGAATGTGGGCTTCACTCATGATTTTTTCTACTACTTGAACTACGACTTTCATAAATACTCCTAAAACTCAATTCGGTTCAAAGTTTGTAATTGTGCAGCAAGTATGCTAATAAAATCCTGTAGTTCTTCTGTTGCTTCTTGAGGGCTGATTGCTTTTTCAGAAACGTAAAGCTTTGTATTCTCTAAATAAACTTCTACACGAGTCATATTTGTATGTGGCGAAGTCAATAGTGTTAAAGTAAATTTCTCATATTTGCAAAAGTAGTATTGACATTCTTCACTCAGAGATTGCCCTCGCTGCCATTTGATAATTTCTGTATCGTCATCGTTAGCAAGTTCAAATTCAACTTCTTCGATTGCAGTGATAGCCATAGCCACACACGCTCTTTCTGCTGGATGTGTAGCTGATTGCATTCGATATGATTCGGGGACTACATAACCTTGAATCGCGTAGAATTTCTTAGCTAGTTTTTCAATGAGTACATCTTTCTGGAAGTAGCCGAGTTCCATATCTTTTCCCCTCAAGGTAAAATTTGTCTTTGTTGTAAAAGTTTTAATTCTTGATTACTCGGCGATCTGCTTGACCAATGCCCAATGCCCAATGCCCAATGAACAATGACTAATGAACAATGACCAATGACCAATGACCAATGACCAATGACTAATGACTAATGTCCATCAAGCCGTTACTAAAGATTTTTTAGCGAAAGCACCTGCCTGCCTTAGCGCTGCACCAGGACTGGGATGAGCAAAGAATTCTTCTACAGCTTTGGTCAACCCAGCCACAACAGTCGGCTCGTGACAAGCGTAGACATAGATGGGCTGTTGAACGCCATTAACCAGCCGTGTCTCTTGGCGATCGCCCAATTGTGGGTAGAATGTTCTCACCCATGTGCCCAAGTGTCCGCGATAGTGAGCGCCGCTCAGGGGGACTTTCTTTCCAAGTTCAATCTCAGCAAAATTCACCACCCCTAGCCACTTTTCTTGTGTGCCAGAGAGTGACTGTCTGTTGTAGTCAGCTATCAGATTGGCGGCGAAGTCTTTGCAATTTTGTTCCATGTATGGGTTGAGTCTGCCACCGGTAAGGTCGGCTAAAGTCTTCATTGCTTTGACAAAAGTATCTAGCCTCTGTTCAACAGGAGGAAGGACTGGTACATGATTTTGGTTTTGAGATGCAATTGTGTTGGGTATCGCTGCAACGATTTCAATAAGTATCGTTCGGATCTGTGCGGCCACCTCCGATTGTTGTAGTAACATCGCAATCCTGAGAGCGCCTAAAGGACTAAAAACTCTCGCTTTTGGTGTTCTGGGACTTAGACAGAATGTCTGTCTAACATCCCTAAGTACTTGTCCTGCAAGGGTTTCAGTTTCTTGGAGGTTAAATTCTTCTTGATTGCTTCTGTACAATTCTTTAATCGCTGATTCACTCACCTCGAAGTATTCTGCAATCTGTGCAGTGGTGGCCCAACCACTACCATTCCAGACAGCGAAAATTATTGCTTTAGCCTTGGAGAGAATAGATAAAGCTTTGTCGCTCTCAAAATTTGTTAAAGCTGAAGTCCTCAGTGTTCTCGACTCCAACAATACGGACTGATTTAAAGGTAAACTCATATTGTTCCTTGGAAAATAGGACGGGCGATCGCTGTCCTTCCGCCAAGTTGGGGCGATCGCTATAAATAATCATGGTTTGATATTTAAAACTGTTGCTTTAGCGTTGTTAATCCTCTTCAAAATTTTCCCGTTTAGGGACTAACTCAAACAAACCTGAGATTTGACAATTGAAATAAACGCATAAAACAGTTATCGTATCAGCATCGTAACGTTTGGCTGTGTTCTCGCATAAGCCACGGATTGCACCAGCGGTTAACCCTGTAGCTTCGCCTAAAGCCGTTCTAGTTAACCCATTTTCATCGATTAAATCTTGCAATTTGCAACGTAGCTTCACCTTTAGGTTTTGCACGGCTTTTCTGTCACTACGCTTAGTGTACTTAGGCGGAACGGGAGGATTCATCATTAAAACTATAGATGTCATGTCCTTACGTTCCTATTGTCGATTACTTTATTAAAGGTATCATCATTTCATCGATTAAACGACATAACGACTATACGATATTTTAATCAATCAGTGAGTTAATTCGGGAATTTTCTGATGATTAGTTGCCTTGACGATTTATCGACATAGCGGCTATAGTGATAGACATAAGGGCAAGGAAAGCGAACCGCCAGCACCCAGGATGCGAAAGGGTTCACAAGCCAAGCCAAGTCAAGCTAACATTCCAACTCGAAACATAGTCTAGAGACATGATCACCGGGGTATAGCACAAGCTCTATTGAGTAGGTAAAGAAGCCTGGAGAAGCAATCAACGGACACACAGCCATTTTGAGCAAGCCTTTTATTCAAAGCAGAAGCAATCGCCTTAGTGCAGTGGCTGGCAAATAATACTATTGAAGCCGTCGGTCGCATGACACACTATGTCTTCTGTTTAGTAGCTCTAACTATTAGTTAGGAGCATTAAAAATGAGGCTTCGCCAATTCTAGATTGAGAGTGTTGTGCAAGCACAACAAACTTACCCATAAAAATAGGACGATCGCTCTGGTCTGCAAAACTGTGCGATCGCCCTTTTACCCATTTAAGAGGTATTTTCTAATGATTACACAAATTTCAGCCCCTACGCCAACAAAAGATCCGTTAACCACACAGGATCGCCAAATCATTGCAACCATCGTGAATCAGTCGGACTACTCCAAAAACTGCCAGCCCGAAGATGTAGTGACTATCTGGATCAACAGTGATGATATCGTGTGGGTAAAAATGACCCACGGTTATGCTCGATACCATAAAAAATCTTTCAAACGCGCAGTAGCAGAGGTTAAAGCGAGTCTTTCTACTCCAGTAGAGTGCAATCACGAGCAAGATGAGGAATTGAAACGAGCTTCTGAGAAAATTGGCTTATTGGGTGATTGTGATTGGTTATCGTTGAGCGTCCAATACCATTCTGATAAAGTAATCGGTCATGCTGGTTGTTATATCTCTCACAAGGCTCGATTATTTTCCCCACCGGCTGAATGGGATTTTACCCTGCCGAAGTGGAATATGCCTGCTGCCATCTGTCCAGATTGTGGTGGACATGGGTGCGGTAACTGTGGGTATCGCGGGACTCGTGCAGAAGATTTGTGCGAACCAGTGGACAACTACCGACTGACTTATGTAGGATGCACTAACCTCCAGACTGCTCACAATGTATATCTAGATGGTGAGTTTTTGGGCATACTCTTCAAGGTCAGAAACGCTGAGGAAGTCTGGGGAAACGACCCCAAGACCTACTACTGGCGCTGTGGCGATGGAGTGCAATATTGGAGTGTGAAAGAGGCTGTAGAGGTGCTATCCAGGGCAACCGCTCCGATTGAACTGCCGCAAGTTTGTCGGGAGTTAGTAGCCGCGTAACTGAAATGGTGGGTATTAAAACCCACCATGCAACCATAACCAATCCTTGTAAAATAAAATACAGTTCGTCTTTAAAACATGACTAGCAAGCCTTACGATCAGTTTTCTAAGGAATTATTAGAGGAGTTGTTGTCTCCTTTAGGTAGAGTAGAAGTTAACAAACAAGTCACTGATGAAGCCAGATTTGTTGACGTTTTGTTTACAAGCACACCAACTGCCCAAGCTCAAAATCTTGGATTATTAGGTAGAATCGCTGTACTAAATACGGCACTCTTGGAACCATTTCGCAATCAACCCACTAGGTCAGAGGTACGCAACTGTTTTCTGAAACTGTTCACCGTAATTGCAGACTCACAACGCAAAGCCAAGCGAGAGAAAACCAGCTTACCAGAAGATAGTTTAGCTCGTTTGTGGATTATATCGCCTAGCGCTTCAGCCTCTCTGTTGGAGGATTTAGAGGTTAAACTAGATTTAGAAAAGTGGAGCAGGGGAGTTTACTTTTTCCAGAAATGTTTTAGAGCAGCAATAGTAGCGGTTAACGAGCTACCAGTAACAGAAGAAACATTATGGCTGAGGATTTTGGGTAGAGGCGAGACGCAACGTACTGCCATTGATGAATTGCTGGCATTACCCGAAAGCAACCAATTAAGGCAAAATACTCTCAAACTGATTACTAATTTGCGGGTCATTATAGTTCAACAGCAAGAAACTTTAACAGAAGATGAGCAGGAATTAATTATGAATTTGTCGCAAGCCTACCAGCAGTGGGAAGAAACCACTAAGCAGCAAGGAGTACAAGAGGGAGTGCAACTTGAACGCCGTCAAGTTGTAGAAAATTTGTTAAGATTCCGGTTTGGTTCTGTGGACGAAGAACTCTCAATAGTAGTCGATAATTTGTTGCAGTTAACACCAGAGGAATTTACCCCGCTATGTCTTCAGTTATCTCGTGAAGAGTTGTTAGCAAGATTTGTTTCACACTGATAAATAGTAAAAAGCTTTTACATTATCTAGCGCTTTTGTAGTAACAAGAGCGCTATTTTATTGGCTCTGTACTTGATAGATACATCTGAAATCAACGGCTTCGCCAATGAGAGAGTCAAATCTATTGGTATTAAACAATGACCTATCAAGAAAATAATGCAGAATTACCCACCCAGAATTAAAGCTTCGCTTATTTTTTGCGAAAAATAACATTAAAGAAAGGCAGCAGCTACTATGACAGCTTTTGACTTTGATTCTGCTGAACATAAAGCCTACGAAAAGACCCCAGCAGCCAAAAGTATTCCTTCACCCGCAGGCATTTGGATTGCTTACGAAAATCAACAATTAGCAGGATGGTACGAAAATAAAGAACTAGAAGGTGGGAAAGAGTATAAAGTTCTCACTAACAAGTTGGACGAAAACGATGAAAAGATAGGCATTCCTGGCGCTCTCTATAGACAACCACGAATACTTGTGATTGGGCGATCGCCTCTGCTATACGGAAATGATAGAAAGGTGATTGGAGTTTGGCGTAGCAGTGATGGTTTGGACAAGAACGCCTACAAATTCGGTAGGCGGTATATGGTGATTTTCGTCGATGCCCAAAATCAACCTCTTCATATCGCACCAGTACAAATAACTGCTTGGGGAGTGTTTCAAGTGTCGTTTGATCAACAACTAATGGCATTCCGTGAAACCTGCGAACAAGCTTATGCAAGTTTTCAAGGCAAACATCACCAACCGAAGAATTTACTTTGGCATTCGATGTGGGTATTTTGTCCCACATTGAAAACAGAGAAACGTGAGAAAGGGGGGCAAACTTCCAACGCCTGTGTATGTAACGGATACGAAAAGCCAACTGCGCCCGACTGGGAGAGTTATTGTATTGGCAAGAAACCAATAGCTCAAGAAATTGCCCTTGTGCATAATTCCATCTGCGATTGGTGGAAAAAAGGATTGCCTAACAATAACTTACCAAAGCATACGTCTCATGCAATTGATCGCAATCAATTGATGATGGAGTCGCAACGATTGATTGAAGCTTTAGGTTGGAAAGAGGAAAAGGGCAAACAGTTTCTCATAGACAATTATGGTAAAAAAGGAAGGCAGTCACTAACTAACGAAGAATTTGCTAACTTCGTCAACAAATTGCAGTCTATGCAAGCAAATTATGACGATGAAGTTGGTTACTGGGAAGATGTACCTTCTTAATAGCCAAATACTTGTTGAGGTGATTGCAGCAATTGTGTTCGCCTTTATGCTTCCCTATTTACCTTCAAGTAGGGAAGCATATTTGATCAGTTCTCAAGTCTTTTCTACAGCTAACAAGGAAAGGGAAAAAGTTTTTCTTGTGAGAGTGACTTAATAATTCCTGAATCCCTTTCTTCCTCTTCTGATTGGGCTGTATATCAATTATTTAAAAGACCCCATGACTATTACAATCGTTCACCCCAGTATCGAAAACTTACAGCAGTTTTTTGACTCGTTCGACATTGAGAAACTATTGCAATCTAAGGGGATTCTGCCGTGGCTTTTAGCCAATGGCTGGAACTACAGCGATGAATCTTGTTTGATTGCAAACATTATCGATGAGTCAACAAGTCTTGATGAAGTTTGGGACTCTGAAGAGTTTGATTTTAACGCTCTGCCTGATGAATTAAAGGAAAAACTCAATCAAATCTTTGAGCATTTCTATCTGTAATCGAATGGCACTCTCAAAAGCTAATTAACCAAGAGGTAACGAAAATGCAACCAACAATCACACTTCCACGAGGCTACGGAATCCCAAAGTTTAATGTTGGGCAACGGACTAAACAAGGCAAAGTCATTGGTATTGAAGTATTACCACACGATAGCGTATTAGCTGAGAATTGCGGTAGTGGCTATCGCTATATTGTCATGACTTCTCGCCATACCGAAGAAGTTAAATATCTGGAATCAGATCAGATTACGCCGCTCTCACCGTCAGAAGTAGAAGCTGAAATTCTAGAAGAGGTTGATTACTATTTGACTCAGCTTGTATTACTGCAATCAGAGTTGAAAGCTGACCTCAATATCCAGACTCCATTCGGTCAAATTAACCAACCGATTTCAACAACTAAACGTACTTCTGGGAGCGGTTCTAGATTGTCTAAACCGAAAAAAGAAAAAGTTGCTGCTTGACGAAAGAAGAATCAGATTATGCGTGAAAAACTCTACAGTCAGATTTAATTAGTCTAACTGTAGAGAAAAATCGATTCCACTAAAGATTATCACACGCTCTACTTGAATACTAATCAGATGGAAACAAATTTGATTAAAGTGTATGATGCGACACTGTTAAGCTCATCAAAAGTTTATCAAATTAATGGTACACATTGTCGATACTTAGGCGATGCAGGTACTATACAACATCCACAGTATTTATTTGTACCTCTGCCAGATCAAAGAAAAAAAGCCAGCTTTCGATTAAATCGAAACAAACTCATGACTCGCTGTTATGAAGTCGAAGGTATGGTCTATGAGAAGCCTGCGGTACAGGATAATTCACAGCAACTTCAGCTATTTTAAGCCATGTCCATACATAAACCACCAGTCATTAAAAGACATATTCGCCTGCAAAAAAGCTCTACAAAAGTAATCTATAGAGCTACTACAGACATTCGCTCTCTTGAGAAATCACCACAAAGAAAGCTTCGCTTAATCGAAAGTGAAAAATAATGATTGAGGTCAATAATAATGGTACAAGTAATCGACAACACTATCGCTACAAATTTCCTAACTGATGCAGTAGTCGAGCGCCACAATTTCTCACAATTAAATAAAACCCGTATTCGCTTCCGTATTCAGTTGAAAAAAAGTACAAAGTCTGCCGCTCCTAAATGGGCAGATGTCTTAAAAGCTGAAGTATCCGAAATAGAATCAGACCTCGTTAAAGTCACAAATTCCGAAGTCGGGTTAAGGGGTATTAAGGTATTTAAGAAATTGGATGAAGCTGCTGCCCAATTGCGTCAAGAGATTGTTTCGGTTCAAGAGTGGATGTCTGCTGATACTGGTGATTGGGTTTGCCCAATTGATTTAGCTCCACTTGTGTGGAATCAGTTAATTAATATTAGGGATAACGTAGCTCCAAGTTTACGGAATCAGCTAAAAGTTGATTACGAGTCAGGGTTGGTTGATTATCAAGAGCGGATTGATCAGTTCCTCTCACTTAATACTTGGGAATTATCGCAGGATAAGCAAGAATCTGTAAAAACCAACTTGCTAAGAGCGTTTCCGACTCTGACCGATCTTGAAGACTATTTGCAAGTCGTTATTGGTCGTCCGGTGATTATCCCGGCACTGTCCGAACAACTCAATCAGCAGCAAGCCGAGTGTCTTGACCAGATTACCAAGTTCATTCAGCAGTATGACCAAAATCTGGAGCAAAGGCTACGGGAATCTGCTTTAGCTGGTGGTGAACAACTCGCCGCACAGTTGCTCGAAGAATTAAGCGACTGGGAGCCAGGACGCAAGCCAGTCCAGTTTAAAAAGAAAATGCAACGCCATCTGATGAAGGTTCAGGTTTTGCTAGCAAACGCTTCACCGGAGGCAGGCAGTAGCTTGGAAGCGATGATGACGCACTTGGATTCTATCGTTAACGATCCGGCGATTGAGTCAAAGAATCTTGGTAGTGAGGGGCGTAGTCAATTGCAGCAAAAGATGCAAGAGATCCGCATCAAGTTGTTAGACGAACAGCGCAATCTACAATCACTTGCGACTGACGACGTGGGCTTATCGAAAGCTACGGTCATGTCGTTCAAGTTCAGGTAAAAAACAGTCTTGGGCGAAGGTGCATCGCTCAAGACTAAGTACCTTAAACGAAAAATCCATATACACCTCAAAAAGAATACCGCACTTTTACTATAGAGACAAAATTCTTATGTCACACTTCTCAACCGTTAAAACCAAGCTTGCTAACCGTGAATGCCTGGTACAAGCTTTGCAAGATTTGAAGCTGAATCCACAAATTCATGAAGAAGCGCAGCCACTAAAAGGATACTACGGTGGCTCTCAAGGACAAAGTGCTGAAATCATCGTATCTGGTCGCACCATAAAAGCCCGTGCAGACATCGGTTTCAAATGGAATACCTCAAGCGGCGTGTACGAGGTAATACACGACAGTTATGAAACAGTTCCGAAGTTAGGACAAGACTTCTTTAGTAACAAGTTGATGTTGGCTTACGGACAACGGATGGTGAGAGCTAAAGCTGCCGAGTTACAAGAAAGGTTTGGTGAATGCGCGATCGCTGAATCAACCAACGGCACTCTACAAACTTTACGGCTGACTTTTGCCGGACATCAAGAAGTTAAACAATTTGCACGGAGATAAGCATGGAACGTTCAATACTGATTCATTTCGACAATGCTACAGGTGAAGTTCGAGTAGAAGCGGAGGGATTCGAGGGTTTGAGTTGTTTATCGGCTACGCAACCATTTGAAGAAGCACTTGGAGTTGTGAGCGAGAGCGAACGCACGTTTAAAGATGAAGCTCAAACCCAACAACTTCGGACTACGAACAGTAATCAAACACGTTTGCGTCAGTAATCAGTCATCAGTTACCAGCCGAGTTAAGACTGGTAACTGCTGATCATAAAGGCTTCGCCATTTCATAAGCGAAATATTTGAATAATTGACATGAAACTCTCAAATCTTCTCTCCACGCTCGATTCACAAATCCCGATCGCAGCACTTGATGTTCTATCTCCTGATGAAGCGACGATTATTCAGTGGCTGACTACAGAAGCTAACAATAAACTCTCATGTCCAGTGTTCTTCTGGAATTTGGGAGTATCAACCTTGGAGCAATGTTTAATCGCAGCAGATGGGGGATTGGTGTTTAAGCCAGTTGCAGAGTACAAAAGACCACAACACGCTGATCCACTACTATTCGTATTCGACTACATTGCTAACTTTAGTGGGAATGGTGTATTTATCCTCGGAGATATTCACTCCTTTATTGCTAAGAATTCACCCCAATTGAGTTGGGAGATTTTAAGCAAGGTAAAAAACCTTTACCACAGGTTAAAACCCACAGATAAACGCATTGTCTTGTTGGGTCAGAACATACAATTACACGAATCCTTACTCAGATTGATTCCTTATTGTGAAGTCCCTTTACCTAGTATTGACCAAATACTTGAGCATATCACTTCTTATTTGCATGACTTACAACAGTCTGCTATTGAACAGGAATTGACTTTTACTGTAACGCTAGAAAATGCTGAATTTGAAACTCTTTCTCGTGCTGCCCTGGGATTAACCCTGGAGGAGATTAGTGACTTCCTTCGGTTAACAGTCAAAGAAAACTTAACTAATGATGGTGTCGTCGTTGGCGCTGATTTCATCCCCAAAGCCGTCGAGTACAAAACTCGGCTACTGTCTCAAATGGGTATCGAGTTAGGTAAACCTGCAACTATCCCGTTCGGCGGTTTGGATTTACTGCGGGAATGGCTGACTCGTCGCCGCCGTCTGTTTACACAAGAGGCACGAAGTCTTAGCTTACCCCAACCAAAAGGTGTGTTGCTGGCTGGCCCACCCGGAACAGGAAAATCTCACTGTGCCAAAAACATCGCTAGCATACTTAATCTACCACTTCTACAACTCGACATTGCGTCCCTTTTAGGTTCACTTGTTGGCGAGTCTGAGGGTAATGTTAAACGTGCATTGAAAACAGCAGAAGCGATCGCACCTTGTGTCTTGTTTATTGATGAGGTGGAAAAAGCACTTTCTGGTCAGGGTGATACTTCAGGTGTTAGTCAAAGGATTCTTGGAACTTTACTTACGTTCATGAGTGAGTGTACTGCTGGGGTATTTATTGTAGCTACTTGCAATGACCCATCAGCACTACCAAGTGAATTTAAGAGGAAGGGAAGATTTGACGAATCTTTCTTTGTTGATCTTCCCACAGAACCAGAGCGAGTCCAAATTCTAGGGATTCATCTACAACGTTTTGGCATTCACCTGGAATCAGAGTACCTCGAAGCGATCGCTGCCAACACTGCAAAGTTTTCAGGAGCAGAACTGGAAACCCTTGCTTCGGAAGCTGCTCTGCTGGCATTCGATGAGGATAGACCGCAGCAGGTAACACTTGCTGACCTCGAAAGCTGTCATCAAACCATTACCCCGCTTGCGATTCAGGACGCGGCGGCAGTCGAACGAATGCAATCCTGGGCATCTACTGCACGACGGGCTAGTAGCCCTGTGGTTGCAGTGAAAACTCAATCTTTGCGTGCTGCTAAGTTTCGGAATATGAACTGATGAGAAAGCGATTGTCTCCTGATTCTATGGGGGCAATCACTCTTTTTTTAGTAATTGAGAGCAATCAATTAACATACTTAATAAGGCGAATAAACATGACGACAGACTTAGTTACTTATTACGGGCAGACTCCAACTATTGACCAACTGGTTAATAAATATGGTGTGTATTTAGAGAAGTTGAACAGAGAAACCAAACTGTTATTACGAGTAACTCTGTCTACATACATTGTTATGCAACAAGAGTACACTCCAACTGAATATCCAGTTTCTACAGCCCTTGAAGACGCTTTGTGTGAGCTAGTAATTCCTGATTCTATTCCCCAGGATTTATATGATGTCTGCTCTGCTTTAGATGAGTTAACGACTCTGGAAGCGGAAACAATACTTGAAGCTTTACAACATCAAATTCGATGGGGCAATGCCCGAATACAAGGAAGTGTTTGATTTCCAAACACCAACTTACTAATCAAATTAATTAGACCGGAGAAGGAAATGAGTCAATATCCAAGTTTTGAGGACTTCAAAAATTCTTTGTTAAATAAAGATGTTCCACCACCTCCTAAATCCAAACAAGAGAGTTTTGAAACATTCAAGAACAGGATTTTAGGTATATCTAATCCACAACCAACGGAGAAATAATCAACATGGAAATCTATTTAGTGTATGTTGATGCTATCCAGAACAGCAATAAGTTCTGGGCGGCTATTGTCGAAGATGGTAACTTAACAGTGCAGTGGGGCAGAGTCGGTTATAAGGCGCAAACGAAAGTCCATACATTAGCCAATCATCAAAGAGCCATTAGTAAATTTAACAATCTGGTAGCCGAGAAGATGATGAAAGGCTACAGAAGAAGTCAGTCACAAATCGACAGTAATTGTGAAGTTGCTGAAATCAACAGAGCGATTGAATTACTAGAGATTATTCGTCCTTATGTAGAGCAGAGAAATTTTTCAGTTGCTTATATCAATGCCCTAAATCAATATCTAAAGATTGTTCCAACACCTTTGGGTATGCAAATTGAACCATACAGGGTATATCGCTCAGTAGAAGATGTTGATTATCAAATGGGATTGCTTAATTCTTTGTTAGCCACACCTGCACCACAAGTTGCTGCGGTGGCTGTTGGCCATGTCCCTGAAACAACAACAGAAATGGCAGATGTCAGTCTCAAGACTATCAGTAAGAACTTCTGGCGACATTTGTAATTTTAAAGTCTCGGATGTAAGCTTTTGATAAAAATAGGAGCAAAAAAAATGTCTAACACAGCAACACTACATTATGATTATTCATCTGAAGAGGACGAAGAATTAAGTTGGTTGTGGATAGCAGAAATGAAAGAGCCAGGACTACCTGAACCTTATTGCTATTCACTGCTTTTTAGCGCCAAAGGAACTCATGCAGCAGCGTTAATTAAAAATTTTCAGTCTTTATCTGGAGATGAAGCACAAGATTATGCCAAGCAATTAGCTTTTGGCTAAATAAAAAATAGAAGCTAAATATCCCCCAGTGCAGTATGTGCTGGAGGATATTTTTAACTGAGTATCAGCTTAATCGCTTCTTTGTCCTCTGGGTTTTTGCGTATGAATCGCTTAACCATTAAAATATTTTTTTTGAGTATGGAAATTTTATGTAAATTCAACCACATTTACCTGACGAAAGTTTACAATATAATTACTGGAACTAATCTAGTTACAACCAACAGGTTTTGGTTTGACCCATGACTGATAATAAACAAGTTGTCTGCCAACTCACTCAACAAAAACCAAGACGTGTTTTGGTTGTAGCGCCAAGTGAACTCACTATCCACTACCGTCACAGACAATCCTTTCAGACACTGCCTACTTTAAGCAATTACATTTTCAAAGTCATCGCTAAATTGTCCATCGTCAGCGCTATGTTGTTTGGCATCAGTGCGTTAGGCTACTGGGGATTAGAAATCGTTGAAGCTAACACAATCCCGACGATAGAAGATAGATACGATTGGCAAACTCAAAAACATATTTGTTTCGGTTGGATGTTAGTTACTTTTTCTAGTTTCCTTGGGAGTGCTTCTTTTGGTAACGAGTCTCACTAATCAGTTCCAAGAGAGTTAAGCAGCCTTAAAAATTAATCCGACGATAGATTTCAGTTAGGGGAACTTCCACGTTGTTTAAACTGTGCAGCATAATCGTCCGCTCAAGGTGAGAGTGAACTTGCCATAGCCAGCGATCGTTACTGTTATGATCCAAATTATGATATTGCTCAATGTAGGGTTCAGTTTGGCTTACAAGCAGATATTCACAAAAGCTAGCAATCGAGCGATATTTTCTGAACTTATCCCCTCGGTCATAAGCTTCAGTCGAGGGCGATAGAACTTCGACAATAAGCATTGGATTCAAAATTTCATCATTGCGATTGCCATTGAACTCTGGTTCGCCATTAACAACCATCAAATCGGTATAAGTACCACACTGATATTCAGGAATCCAAACTCGCAAGTCGCTGTTATACAAACGAAAATTGGTGTCTCTAAGCAAAAACCCTAGAGTTATTAAGAAGTTGCTAGCGATCGCACTGTGAGATTCCGAACCTCCCAACATAGCAATAACCTCTCCGTTGCGGTATTCATGGCGTTCTGGGTTGGTTTCTTCCATAGCCCGATACTCGTCTAACGTCAGGCGAGTTGTTATTACTTCTGGGGGACTGGTTTGAGCAAAGACCACAATCAGACCTCTTAAATAATTAGCTCTAAAACTATTATCTGCAAAGTCAAGAAGAATTGCTATTGAACGGTGGAATGCCGCAGCCTCCAAGTGTGGCTACGATATGTTTCATTGCCTTTGGGCAACAAATTATCCAATTCACCAACGGCAAGTAAATACTGGTAGAGATGGCATGGCGTTGGGAGTGGGAAGGATTCCTAAAATATGCGAGTAGTTGAAGTGCGTAGCTCCTCGCAGACATCGCTTCCACACCGCTTGTCTATTTTGGGAATTATTTTATCTGAGCTAAAATTTTTTTACTTTGGTTCCACTCTCAGATAAAACTGCGTACCCACAAACTGAGTACCTCTCTTGGTTGGATCTACGTTTTCTACTACCTTAGTTTTACCTACAGCAATCAAACCTTGACCAAAAATTTCGCTTGTTGCTGCGTCAAGTTGTTTTTGTGTTGCACCGGTTTGACTCAAATCGATTGACGAAACTTGAGCAGTCTTAGGTTTATTTAGAACCAGATTATCTGTG
This sequence comes from Nostoc sp. UCD121, assembly GCF_014222285.1. Classification (GTDB taxonomy): domain Bacteria; phylum Cyanobacteriota; class Cyanobacteriia; order Cyanobacteriales; family Nostocaceae; genus Nostoc. The sequence goes on along the minus strand of NZ_JACKZS010000160.1, from coordinate 2,738 downwards.
GAGAAGCAAGGAGTTGTGATGCAACGAATGCCATTGTCTTTTAGTGCCACAAAAGTACCTTTTGCTGGGGCATTTGTCGCGGCATAGAAGGCTTCCTTTACTCTCAAATTCCCAAACTCACCGAAGAGAGGAAATGTTACTGGAACGATGTTACCTCTGAGAATCACACGGCTACCATCATCATTTTGAATTTTTATTAGTTCGGAAGGCGAGACTTTCAGGGAATTCCAATCAATTGCAGACACATAACATTCGGAGCGAAAAACACCATCTAAGCAAGGAGTAGCTTTCAAGTTGACTTGCTTTAGAAAATATCCACCACATATAGGAGAAACACATTTGCGAAAATCTCTTCGCACCATGTAATATCCCCACTGTGGAAACTCTTGGTTTTTGACGCTGACAGCAACAGAATCAGTAGTCTCTGGAGCAGAAATATTTTGCGCCGATACTTTGGAGAAAAATCCGTTGGTGACTATTATTGCACCTAATAGAGGAATAATTGGGTATTTGTAGTTAAACGATTGTTTGTTCATGGTAACTTTAGATTTTATTTGAGGTTTCAATACCTTTGTTAAAAGCAGAGTTGACAGCATTTCTCGTAAAAGCTGCCAAAATTACTTATACACAAGCTCGGAGTTGACAAGGTAAGTTGGAATACTATAACTCTTACACTACTGACAATAGGTTAAAAAACCTTACAGGAAACCTTAAAGGAATTTTAAGGACTCATTGTTTTTGTCAACTTTATCCCAGAATCATCTGACTGTAAGCCTAATCTCTGCATTTAGTCAAAACTGCGATGGCATGGGCGAGCGCACAAGAACAGCAAAAGCCGACTCAATATTCTGCTTGTAGGCGATCACAGTAAGCACAAGCGCAACTAGGTCAGAAATCTTGTGTTACAGTCCGTAAAAGCCGATACTCAAGTTGTATTAAGCATAAACCTTAGCTTTCACCAGTCCAGCTATGCCCCAAGACTTCTCCTGTCAGAATCTCAGAGGTCGTTCTTTCAAAGGTCAAGACTTGGCTGGAGCAAACTTTAGTAGTGCAGATATTCGCTCTTGCGATTTTACTGGGGCTAATTTGACAGGAGCTAATTTTCAAAAAGCGAAAGCTGGACTGAAAGGCTACGGAATATTTGTTTTCTTACTATTATTGTTATTTGTAGCAGGGCTATCAGGGTTCACAGCAGGTATTGCTATTACTTTTGCCACGTATTTTTTCCTGTCTTTGAAACCGCGTATATTTGTTGTTTTTGTAGCTTCATTCTTCTTTATTTGCTTCATCCGTACAATTCTAAATGTTACTTATGGGCCTATAGCTGTAAATGTACAATTAGTCGCAGCGGTCGCAATTGTTTTAGCTGTGGTAGCTGTCGGCGCACCAGCAGCAGCAGTAGATGAACCAGAGGCTAAGATTGGGGCTATTGTTGTGTCTGGGGTGATGTCCATGCTTTTCGTTTTGGCAGTGGCTCTGAATTCATCTGTAACAGGTAATGAAGCATTCTCTACGACATTAATTGGAGATGGACTACTAAGAAAATTGGTTAGAGGTGGAGCATGGTTTGGAGGGATTGTTGGAGGACTGGTTGGGGCAGCTTTGGGTTCTTATGTTGGTCAATTGGCTTTAAATGGAGATAAACGTTTTCGCTGGATCTGGAAGATTACTATTGCTTTTGCCACCAGAGAAGGCACAAATTTTCAGGATGCTGACTTAACCAAGGCTAATTTTACACAAGCGGTACTTAAAAGCAGTGATTTTAGAAATGCGATTCTTACTCATACCTGTTGGTATCAAGCGAAAAAACTTGATTGCATACGTCCAGGAACAACTTATTTAAGCAATATACAACTACAGCAATGGTTGATAGATAGAGAGGGGCAATACAAGAACTTTACTCGTCAAGACCTGCGAGGAGTGAATTTAGAAAGAGTTAACTTAGCCGATGCCAATTTCACTGGTGCTGATTTAAGCCAAGCCAATTTCCAAAATGCAGATTTATCCAGAGTTAAGCTCATACAAACCCAATTAGACGCAACCGACTTTACAGGCGCGACTCTTACGGGTGCATTTATTGAGGATTGGGGCATTACTCATGATACCAAGTTTGATGGTGTGGAATGTGAATATGTTTATATGCGCTTGCCGACAAAAGAGAACCCTGACCCATTACGCAAACCAGATAACCACAAGGAAGTATTTGCTCCGGGAGAGTTTGGAGATTTTATCAAACCGATTTTTGATACCCTCGACCTCTATCATAACCAGGGAGTTGACCCCAGAGCGATCGCAATTTCCTTCAAGCAGTTAGCTGAGAATCATCCAGAAGCTGACTTACGAATTGTAGGAATGGAAGTACGAGGCGAAGATAAATTTTTGCTTCGTGCCAAAACCGCAGCTATGACTGATAAATCGGAACTGAGCGCAGAATATTTTGAAATTTATAATCAACTTAAAACATTAGCACAACAGGAATTACAAGCACTCATCTCAGAAAAAGACAGCAGAATTCGTAGCTTAGAGACTATGGTGGTTACGGCACTGCAAAGCCCTAAATTTTACGCTCAAACTTACAGTAATCAAGGAGATACTATGTCACAAAGTCCTAAAAAAGAATCTCACTTCAACTTACAAGGCGCTCAATTTGGAGGTGGTCTAGTCAACGCAGACACAGTAACCGCACAACAAATCGGCGGCAACATCACCAACTACAACCCCGAACAAAAGCAGAATCT
>NZ_JACKZS010000015.1 GCF_014222285.1 Nostoc sp. UCD121 | reverse complement strand
ATTTATAAGAATATATTTAGCGCTTCTTTAAGAATTAGCAAAAGAACCCCAGGAAATCTTATTCACAGCCCAGCATGAAAATCTGTTTATCTTATTTCAATGCCCCATGCCCCATACCCCATGCCCTAATTGCATACTTTGATGCGATCGCTTGTAGCCACACCAACCTAAACAACTACCCCTAGCAGGTTAAACTAGGTCTGGTAACAACTGCTCCACGTTCCTTATGAGGCTTTTATGGGAGCTAACCTCAAACAGATTGCCAACTATTTAGACAACCTTGGTTGGGACTACCGTTTTGATGATGAAGAAGACCGGATAATAACAGGTGTAGAAGCCGATAACCTAGAAGATTTTCTGATAGTTGTCCAGTTGGATGAAGAGGGAAAATTTTTTCGGGTATTCGCCCCTCAAGTTCTGTCAGGAATTCAAGACCACCCTCACAAGGGGGTTATCCTACAGACGATGCTTGCCATTTCCTGGGAAACCAAAATGTTGCAATGGGAGTATGACCCATCCGATGGTGAAATTCGTGCCATTATTGAGTTTCCTCTAGAAGACTCGATTCTCACAGAAAAGCAATTTCACCGTTGTCTGAGTGGGTTAATTCAGATTGTAGATGGCATAGCCATACCTCGCCTCAAAGAAGTGATGGCAACGGGTCTTGATCCGGGGAATATAGAACTTGGCGAAAGACTGTTACTCACTATCCAAGAAGAAGCTCCAGGATTGCTAGATTTGCTAGAAAAGGCAATGGAGGCACGGAAAAAGCGAGGAAGTTTTCCCAACGACTGAGACGGATCATCACTTAAATAGCTATACTCCAAAGTGATACCCTCACTATATACTGAAATTTTCTGGGGCTGGATATTATGACATCCTATGCAACCTCCTCTGCTAAAGCGGAAATGAGTGAACTACGGCGGTTGAAAGGCTTACTACCGCCAGAATTACAGAGCTGGGTCACGGTTGAAGGCACAACTGAGGTCAATCCACCCCTGGTTCGTTGCGAAGAAATTGGTAAAGACCAGGTAGAAATTCAAATTGACTTGGTGAAATGGGATGCCCTCGCAATGGATCAGCGTAATCTGCTGTTCTGGCATGAAGTTGCTCGCGTTCAAAATGACACAATTCCTAAAGATGGTTGGGAAATGGCAGCATTAGCCATCGGTTTAGGTGGTGCTGTCGGCGAATTGTGGGTACAAGATGGATTGCTGCTGGTGTTAGCTTTGTCGCTGTGTGGCGTGTCAGGCTGGCGACTGTACCAAAAGAATAATGGGGAAAAGCAACTAAAAGAATTGCTCAATGCTGATGAGAAAGCGATCGCTTTGGCAACTCGTTTTGGTTATAGCCTCCCCAATGCCTACAAGAGTCTCGGTAGCGCCTTAAAAACCCTGATTGACAATACTCCTAGCAAGCGCCAACGGTCAAGATACGAAGCAAGACTATCTGCCCTCAAACGCAGTGCTAATAAGGCAAAAGCTAAATCCAAAACTCCAGATGAAGGCGGGTTGTAATTTAGGGGAGACGCGATTAATCGCGTCTCTACAATTAGGAGTGAAATCTAAACTTCAAACTCCTCACTCCTAATTCTGCCTTGGACTGGGAATGTCTACTGAGGGGCTGCTGCCCTGCTGATTAGCGGCAGCAATGCCCATTTCACAGAATCTTACTTTTTTCTTGACTACATCTTTATCAAACTCAAATTTTACAGAAGCTTTTACAGTTGGTTCAGCATTTTATGCGTCTGAGGGATCACACGCACGTGCTTGACAAACCCCTTCATCAAAGCTTGCCACGTTAAAACTTGATCGGCGGTAGGCGCAAGCATAAGTGTTGGGGAGAATTGTTCAGATACTGCTAAAGGCGTAACAGGTTGTAAAAATACTGAGATATCTGGACTAACCTCTGCCACCAACGAAGCTGAACGTTCTAACTCGGCTGGATCTGTGTTTTGAGACACAATTATCTTGACAAAAACATTTAAATATGAGTCATGACATAATTGGAGAAATTTAGCATGTTCTTGCCAATGGCTTTCGCCGCTAACACTAGGCAATTTGAAATCCATACCCACAGAGTCTAGATAGGGAAGAATCATCGCTAGTTGTTCTGAGCGATGCCCGCCAGTTTCTAAGTATATGGGTAAACCAGTTATGGCTCGCACTTGGGGTAGAAACTGCGTTAGAAATGGGGCATGAAGAAGTGGTTCACCCCCAGTTAAGCTAATGCTATCGTGTAGACAAGGTAGATTTTGCTGTTCCACCCATTCAATTAATATGGGTAATGGAACAGGGTTAGAGTGGATTTCAAAGTCGCGCAATCCAGGCGATCGCTCTATCCGACAAGTAGCAGGTGCATTCCAAGTGTGGGCACTATCACAAAAGTGGCAGCGCAAATCACACAATGCAAAACGAATAAATATTTGACGTGTCCCTACATTCAGTCCTTCCCCTTGAATGGCAGAAAAGACCTCAACTAGGCGTGCGGTAGGTGTAACCGTAGTTTTAGCAATCATTTGATTTGATGAGAGCAACGCGATCGCGCTGCGTCGACACAACAGCAAGGATGTTTCTTGGCTTCTTGTTCTATTGTGAATCGTCGCTAGCGATCTCCAATCTCAGCCCCGGTAAAGAAAAATTAGTCCTTATTACTACTGATTCTAAATATTAGGTTAAGTAATTTTGTAGGACAAAATAATGTTTGGCAGATTACATTATACATGGCAACGAAAGTGCAGAGCTTCATGACTAGCCAACCGACAGAGGTCGATTTTCCAGTTAATTCCCTAAACGACACGGCTATAATGCAGGTGCCCGCGCGGTTGAGCGTGCTGGAGGCTTTAGACTTTAAGCAAACCTGCCAAAGCTTAATTGGGCCCAATTCACATCCAAAACAGATCATCATTGACTTTCACCAAACTACTTTTATGGATAGTAGTGGTTTAGGTGCCCTAGTCAGTAATTTTAAATACGCTCAGACTAAAGGAATTACATTAACACTGCGGAATGTAACACCTCAAGTCATGGCAGTCTTAAAACTCACGGGATTGGATCAAGTTTTTCCCTTAGAGTCGGTTGACGAAGGATTACTAATAGAACCAGAAGACTTAGTTGATCATCGGAAGACAACTTCTCGTAAAGTAGAGCCGTTACCCACTACTCACCCTTCTGTAGCATCTTGGATGAAAAGGTTCTTAGATATTGTCGGGTCTGTGGTTGGTTTATTAATTACAGGAGTTTTGTTTATTCCGATTGCGATCGCTATTCAAATTAACGATCCTGGCCCTATTTTCTTTAGTCAAACCCGTTGTGGTTGGATGGGAAAGCGGTTTGAAATTTGGAAATTCCGTTCCATGTGTGTGGATGCAGAAGCAAGGAAATCCCAAGTAAAAAACCAAGTGCAAGGTGCATTTTTCAAGAATGAAAATGATCCCAGAATTACCAAGGTAGGGCGCTTTTTACGGCGAACTAGTCTTGATGAATTACCGCAATTTTGGAACGTCCTCAAAGGAGAAATGAGTTTAGTAGGCACTCGACCACCTACACCCGATGAAGTGGAACGTTATGAAGTACCGGAGTGGCAACGTTTAGATGTGAAGCCTGGTATGACTGGCGAATGGCAAGTCAATGGACGGTCTACAGTCCGTAGTTTTGAAGATGTAATTCGCCTAGATTTGCAGTATCAAAAAAATTGGAGTTTGGTGTACGATTTAAAGCTAATTTTCAAAACTATAACTATTCTATTTAATAGAAACAGTGGCGCTGTTTAGCTAACTACCCTTATTCACAATTGTTTGGTAACTCCCAACTTTCGCAATAATTATTAGATATACCCAAGCCCATAATCGGCTTGGGTAAATTTTAGGTTTCTAAAGCAATAAGTAAGTGAAATTATCCTACAGCCTTCTGAATACCTACAACTTCAACCTGCTGCACTTCTGGCAACAAACGCTTCACGCCTTGCTTAACAAATCCCTGCAAAAAACCAATCTGCTGATTTTGCTGAAAAACTTTTTGCAATGTTTGCCGCAAATTCTCCAAATTCAAACCAGTTCCAGAATCTATTGCTATTTCCTGCTGTTGGAAATATTCAACTAGACTTAACCCTGCAACTCTAGTCAGATAAGCTGCACTTACTCCCTGCACTACGCCACCAGCAACAAAGGTAACGGCATTACTTTTAAGAACAGTACTAATCGCCTTTGTAGAAAGTTCAACTAAACCCAGTTTCAGCATCAAACTTCCCATTGTTCCAGCTACAGTTTGTGCTTGTTCTAGGGAAAACTTCTGCTGATAGATATTACCCAAATCCATTACCATTTGAGCATTAATTGCCGCAGTCGCTAGAATATCAAGGGCTGGAACTGGGTTAGCAAAGGCAGCAGCCGCAGCTATCCATTGATATTGTTCAATAATTGGGATAGCGCGATCGCGTCTGGTTCCATTCAGCCAGTTTTTCGCCTCAGCTTTCAACAACCCGGCTTTCCTCATGGTTGTTACCCAAACCAAGCGTTGTCTTTGCTGTGCAAAAACTTCACCCAAATGCTGAGTCAACTGCTGGATATCTGCTGTTGGTTGTTCCATCCACTCTTGCACAGCACCATCAGCCTCATGCTTTCGGACTTTGATGGCTATGGGAGAGGCGGCTGTTGCAACTACATTTCCCTGCATTCGCTGTTTCAATGACAGCAAGATACTGGCGCTTTCATCGGCTAAATACTGGTCTTGTTTGTTGAAAACCAGGATTGTCGGCTGATTTGCTGCTTTTAACTGCTGTAAGGTTTGAAATTCTGAGTCTGTCAAATCACCGTTTGTCAGAAATAGAACAAAATCTGATTTTGCAACTTCTGCTAAAACAGCTGCATCTGAATTGCCACCCGTTTCTCTAAATAAAGGTGTTGTCTCTTCTAAAGACACCAAATTTTGTATCTCTATTTGCTTTAAAGCTTGAATTAAGGTACTTTTACCTACGGATTTACCGCCAGTCACAGCCACTTTAATTTCTTGTCTGTCTAATTCCAACAACAATTGGGCAATTTGTTCTCGCAGTGTCTGTAACGCCGGATGGTTTTCTGATTCTTGTGCCAGTTGGTTAATTACAGTTTCAGTTTTAGCGATCGCACTTTCCACAGTCGCCCGATCTACGAGCATATCATTTAGCTGCTTTAAACTGTCTTTCGGGCGATTTTGCTGGAATAACCACAAACCACCGCCTACAGCTAAGGCACTCAACAAACCAAACTCACCCACCTGCACTATCGAATCGTGCCAACTGTCCAACATCCACAGAGAAAAGGAAAGTCCCAATCCTCCCACTAAAATTGGTCGCTGCAACTTCACAACCATGATTCTCCGCGCCTTTTAGATGGCTATTTCTTCCAGAATAGATTAAATTCCTGCTTCTGGGAATTTAACAGGCGATCTAACACAACTTTCTTTACCTATAGATGCCTGTAAAATTAACTCCCAAGCATTTCTATATTGTGCTGAACGCGTTTTGCGCTGTCGTTTTTCAGCCTCAACAAGATGTACTTCGCTCCCATAATCTATGAACACATCTACGGGGAAGACATAGAATAGATCAAGTTTTTCTATATATACTAAGGCAAAATCAAAGTCTGATAGCTGATATACTTCTCGAACCATCAGCCGCCGATTGGTTTTAGTACGGCGATTATCTACAACATAATTCCCAGAAGGCTCATCCAACCAAGCGTATTTGACTTGGATTTTAATTATAGTTCCCTCTACATCAAATGCTAGATCGTAAGCTAGGCGATCGCCAAAAGGTTTTAAAACTCCCCAACCACGCTTTAAGGCATGAAGAACAGCAGCTTGTTCTGCTATGTCTCCTCTAAGCTTTGTGTCCATCTGCAAAATAAAAATAATAAAATAAAACCCCAGAATCTTTTCAAATTCGGGGGTTTTATTTTAATTTGGTGGCGGGAAGTGGATTTGAACCACTGACCTTCGGGTTATGCTTACCAACTACAACTTTCGTTGCCCAGTTATACTGGTTTGTGGTCTGGACTGTCCCTTCACCCTCGTCATTATCGTTAGGGTGTCTGCCTTCCAGTCTCTACACCTTCTCCATTCCTGGAGCTTGGTTCGGGATTACCGCGCTATTGGCTTCCCCGAGTTTGACAGATAAACGCACATAAGTTTCTTTATGTGCCGCCCATAGCAAGATTAACTAATAAGCGTGTAGTTAACTTTGCCCGTTGAGCCCGACGAGCTACCAGGCTGCTCTATCCCGCGTTGCTCTCGACTTATTTATAATAACCTATAGTCAAGAGTTTGGCAACTATAAAAACGATAATTCTCCAATTACTTCTAAACGCGTGTATTTTCCCAAGGTGGCAAATTTTTCTGAGAGGCTTTCGGCGGCGCTAGGACTAATCCAACCCATTTGCTTGAGTAAATGAATAGCAACGGCATGTTTTGCTCGTTTTGTCCCATCCATGACTTTGATTGCTAATCCCAAGCCTTCACCGAGTCTACCAATGCACTGAACTCCTTCAGCACCACTTTTACTAACCAGTTCTCCTGGAGTTAAGCGCATTAGTTCGGTATCAAATTCTCCATCTCCTGCTACCATCGCGGGGTGATGAGTCATAGCCCGAACGATGCGCTCCATATCCAAATTGGTACTAGAGGCTAGCAGCGCATATAAAGATGCCATGTGACCGAGTTGCATCAAATAAGTTGGTGCGCCACAGTCATCATGAGCGCTGATAAATTCTGCTGCTGGCATTCGCAGCAACTCTGCTACTTTGCCCAAAATCAATTGCTGTATTGGGTGCTTGCGATCCAAGTAGTTATTCAAGGGCCAACGGCGTTGCTGACAAACAGCTAACATTCCCGCATGTTTTCCAGAGCAATTGTATTCCAGAGGACTGTGCTTACCTTCAGGAATTGGACACTGGAGTATGGTGGGGTCAAGATCAGCCCGCCACAGGATGTTAAACACCTGTCGGACTTGATCTATTCTTCCTTTATGGGAACTTGTCATAATCGCTAAGTCGCGATCGCTGAGTTGATAACGTTCCAGTGTACCTGTGGTAGTGACTGCGAGTGCCTGAAATGGTTTGAGGGCTGAACGGATAAATGCAGCAGTTTCAGAATTGCCGGCAACGGTTAGAACGCGTCCCCGATCGTCGCATACTACAGCCTGGACTATATGCCTGGATTCAATAATACCTTCCCGCAGCAACCGGACTTCCAGTGCTGTGGCTTGAGTTCGTTTTCCCATTGTCATGGGTTTATATTTATCACCTTTTTTTAATTAATTTAGTCATTGGTCATTAGTCATTAGTCCTTAGCTAATGACCAATGACTAATGACTTTTTAAAACAAATGCCAAACTATCGTACCAGTAACGTACATTCCCGCCAAGCCAGCGAAGGTAAATTGCAATCGCCGCAATATGGGTTTGATTTCGTATGCAACAATTAAGCGATCGCGGTTAAGGATTTCCTGTGGTTTCGTCCAAGTTTGGCCGTCGTACCAGCCGGACTCTTCATAAAATACTGTGGGACTGCCAAGGCGATCGCACACGTAGAACCAGCCTAAGTATAATCTTACCAGTGCCAGTACGACCCCGACACTGGCTGCTGCTGCACCACAAAGGATAAAATGTGCAATATACTTGTGGGGAGGAAAACTTGCTGCTGCCACAGGTGCTGCGATCAGCCAAGATAACCCCCAAATCCAAGCTATTTTCGTGATATACTCGCGCAAATCTAAAGTGCTATCACGAAACAGCCAGGAAGTTTTTAACTCTTCGTACTCATTGAGCGGTTGTTGGTCTGTGGGAACTGGGCAATTTGAAACCGAAGACCTAATCATGTTGGCTTACCTTCACCCTCATCAGATTCTGGAAGGGAAATACGTTCTGCATGAATCCAGAACGCTTCTAAATTATAAAACTCCCGTTCTTTGGGCATCATAATGTGAACGATCACATCACCATAGTCTTGTAATACCCAACTCCCCTCTAGTTTTCCTTCTGTCCTTATGGGACGACGTTGCAATTCAGTTTCAACTTTTCCTTCAATTGCTTGAGCGATCGCTCTGACTTGTACCCTAGAATAGCCAGTCATCATCACAAAGTAATCCGCTAGGTAAGATACCTCTGCTACTTTTAGCAATATAATCTCACCTGCTTTGCGGTCTGATCCAGCAACTGCTATCGTTGCAGCTAATTTTCCGCTCTCCTCTTCGGTATGGGCGTGGCTCTTAACCACACTCTTCGTCAGTGGAACGGATTGTAATGGGAAATTTCCTTGGAAATAATCAGTCATTAAACCTCAGGTGCTTTTTTTCTTTGGAAACAATTGTTTACATTTACTTACAAATCACAAACAATTGATCTGAAAATGTGTCAATAGGTTTTTTTGAATACTAACAAAAAAACGGCAGCCTATGGGGTCTAGTTTGATAATTCACTGCTTAGAATTTTGACAATAGCAATTAGCAGTTGCGGATGGCTATTGTGTAGCGATAAATTAACGAATGGCTTTTTGGCAAGGATTTCTGGTGAAATATAGTGTTGCCACACTGGGGATTAATTGACTATTTGGGGTGACATCTAGGCAATTTCCGGGCCAAAAGATTTATTTTTCAGCTTTTATCGGCATTTTCCTCAGTTTCTCCAAGTTGAACTTGAGTACGTTGCAATTCCTCTAATGCCATCTTTAAGCTGAGATTTTTCTCATTTAACTCCCGTGTTCGTTCGCGTACTTTCTCTTCTAGTACCTGGTTGTATACTTCTAGCTGTTCGTTAGCAGCATTTTGGACTGTGATCAGTTGCTGAACTTCCAAAATTAAACGATTGAGCGAATTAGCCAAGATCCCAACTTCATCATTAGTCGTTACGGGTGCTTGTAAATCAAAATTAGATTCCTCTGTAACCTGTTGAGCAACATGAGTGACTGCTTGAATAGGACGGGCAATGGCCTGACTAGTGAAAATTGCTAATAATGTGGCGATCGCGATCGACACTAACAAGCTGCCTAAAATAATATTTAGACGTAATTTTTCTGCCCTTCGTAGTTCCCAATTTGCTTGCTGATACTCCTCGGCTATGACTTCAACAAGGTTTGTGATGTCATCGAGAAAATCATCAATCATAAAAATTGATGAGCTATGCATGAAATTGAACAGTTGAGTTTGTGCTGTCCTAATTTCGTTTGGTGATAATTTACTGGGATTGCGATCGTTAAACAGAACCTCTGTGCGCTGTAAATAAGTATCAAAGCCTTTGTGGGTCTGCAACAAGCGATGAACAGCTTCTTGTTCAATTACAGAATCATATATGGTGAGGTTCTCAATACTGTAGTTAGTTTTGAACTCAAACCAAACTTGTCTAGCTTGCTCAACATAGTTAAGTAACAAATTATATTGTTCTTGCCATCTTTTTGGTTGATCGATGTACAAAATCAGCTTGTGTTGGTTGGTACGAACACGAAACACGCTGGTTTTCAGTTGATACATCTTATATAACTCTTCAATCGCCGCCTCTTCGCGCTTCTGTGCTTGTCGCTGGTAATAATCTGCAATCAGAAACCCTATGCTAGTTCCCAGTACAGCAATGCTTACAATTAGTGCATATCCAATGCCAATCTTTTGACCAACTTTGAGATGGCTGAACCAATATCTAGAATTGCTTGTGTTTGGACTGGAGTTATTTGATTGCAAAGAGCTATTTGATCGACCAAAAGCCAGATCCTCGAAGTTGTGATGCTGTTTCATAATCAATCACGACCTTGATGAACTTGAATGCGTTCCAGTCGAGGAGTAGGCAGATCAGGGGGATAAGGGACTTCCAAGAAATAAATTATCCAAATAAACGAACCACAGAGGCGCAGAGAACACAGAGAAAGAAGAGATAGAGAGAATTTTTGCGTTAGTTTTGGGATATTGTTTTATTTGGAAGTCCCTAAAGGGGAGAATTCTTCACTCAGCACTTATTACTCCGTTCGCAAGCGATAACCCATACCTCTAACTGTCTCAATCAGTTTGCTGCCTAGTTTTTTACGGAGATAACCGACATACACATCGACAATATTAGAACCTGGGTTGTAGTCGTAACCCCAAACGTAATCGAGGAGTTGTTCTCGACTTATGACTTGCCCTGGATGGCGGCAAAACATTTCTGCCATAGCAAATTCACGAGCAGGTAGTTCTATTAAGCGATCGCCTATTTTCACCTGTCGAGTTCGCAAATTAAGGTACATATTACCAGCTTTGAGGATAAACTCTTGGGCATCTCTGGCAGGTCTAGTACTTCGCAACCGTAACCGTACCCGCGCCAACAGTTCTTCAAATCGGAAGGGTTTGGTAACGTAGTCATCTGCACCTCCTTCTAGCCCAGCAACTTTGTCGTGAATATCACTTCTAGCAGAGAGGATAATCACAGGTATGTCTTCTCCCTGTCCGCGCAGTTCTTCGAGTACTTGAAATCCGTCTTTTCCCGGCAACCCTAAATCCAGAATTAACAAGTCAAAGGTTCCACTTTGCATTACATCTAGCACATACAACCCATCTGTCAGAATTGTTGTTGTGAACCCTTGCGATCGCAATCCTTTTTGAATAAATGAGGCAATCCGGGGTTCATCTTCAACGATGAGAATGTTGGGCATAGATACTCATTTTTTGGGGGGATCGAGGGGTAAAACGATGGTGAACATCGAACCTGTTCCTAACTGACTACGAAGTAATACTTGTCCAAAGTGAGCCTCTGCGATCGCTCGGACGATAGAAAGCCCAAGTCCAGCACCCTCTGAACGACGGCGACTGTTGTAAGATCGGGCAAAGCGTTCAAAAATTCGTTTTTGATCAACCAGTGGAATGCCTTCGCCTGTATCGCGTATCCAGAAGCGCACCTTTCCTTTGGCGATCGCTGAACCTATGGAAATAGTATCACTCTGCCTAGTATGCTGAGTAGCATTTTGGGCTAGATTCATCACGGCTTCGGTAATTCTTTGTCGGTCAACAACAATCTGACCTTTAGCTACAGAGTCTAGTTGCCAGTCCCTCTCTGCCAGTGCTTGAGCTTTAACAAATAATTCTTTGGTTAAATCTGCCACATTTACTGTTGCTACCTGTAAAAAGTCTGCGCGTTCTGCTTTTGCCAGCAAAATCATATCATCAACCAAACGACTCATCCGGTCTAGTTCTCCAATGACCAGCGTTACAGTTTCTTGTTGTTCTTGGGGATCATCTCCCATCAGTTCTAGGTGTCCGCGAACAATAGTGATGGGAGTTTTCAGTTCGTGTCCAGCATCGTTGACAAACTCACGTTGGCTAGCAAAGGCTGCTTCTAGTCTGTCCATCATTTCATTGAATGTCTTTGCCAGTTCTGCCAGTTCTCCATTACCTCGCGCAGGCAGACGCTGAGTTAAATCTGACTCACTGATAGCATGAGCCGTAGTTAAAATTGTCCGCAGAGGAGCAAGTATCCGCCCCGCAGCTAACCAAGTAAGGATTAACGACACTACAAACACTAAGCTGAAAACTTCAATAATTACAGCGGCTGCTTTTAGAGCTTCTGTCCTTTCCCCGGTAGTATTGTGGGCAACAACAAAGACTCCCCGTGTTTGTCCATTAATAGTAATGGGTTCCACCATGTAAAGGATATTACTAGCATCAGGGGCAAAAAATTCTTGTTCTCCCTGTTCTGGTTGGGTCTGTTTTGCCCACCGTCTCATTAGTAATGAGTCTCTGGCTAAAAGCTTAGGGCGTTTGCTAGGACTAGATTTATAAAAATCACCATCTATAAAAGTGATAAAGTAAGATTCCTCTTCTGGCCGCCGATACAATAAATAAGCTTTAAAAAGTTTGATTAAATCTTCTACAGAAGCTGGAGCAGTAATTTTTTCGTCTCCAGAGAGTAAGGAGTTAAATTGCTTTGACTCGTTCAATATTTCTTCTGATTCATAATTTGTGAGTCTATTTTCTGTAACAAACTTTTCACCCTTAATCAACGCCTTGAAAGCCATCATGTTTGCTTCTATATCTTGACGAACACGCTGATTTATACGCTGGTAGAGTTGATAGCGAAATATCGGGATGGAAATGAGAAACGTTATTCCTAAAATCAGCAAATACCAGAGCAAAATTCGGGTGCGTGCTTCTCCAAACACTTGCTGCCAAACTAAAATTAAAGGAGATACTTTGAAAACAGACAAGCGATCGCAAAAACGCTTTACCACATTGCTCATTTTTACTCATCCTTATTTGAGATAGTTTAAATTCATATTTTGTTTGCCAAAAATTAATGTTAATTAAATTTACTACTCATCTGTTAAAGTTAATTTAGTTGCTCAAATAGTGAAAGTATTTACATAGCTATTTGGGTTTTAAACCAAGTTGTTTACCTGAATAAAATTTTGATTATCGACCTTTTTTATCAGTCTTTAAATCTTAGAATTAAGCTTTTCTATATATCAATTAGTTTTTGATGAGAGAATTTTCATCAATTTTTCATGCATTTTTCATAAAAAATTGATAGGTTATTAAGTAGCTTTTAACTTCCGTTAATAAACCGATAACTTAATTTTAAGCATGAGCTTGAAATTTGATTTTTACAAAGGAGAATATTATTAAGTTGATGAAATATCCGCATTTTATTACAAAATAACTATGAATACTCAGAATATTTTTCTTTTTTTTAATTTAAAAAACTAACTCAATATTTAAAAAACTACCTGTAATAAAATTGCTAATTAAATTTGCAAGTCGTCAGCCACCAGATTAAAACTTGGTCAGGAGTACAGATGAAAAACTTTTTACCCCCCGTTAAAGAAATAGCACGAACGTCGGCTAATTTAGCGTCTTCAGAGATTAGTAGTTTATCTAGAAATCCTCGTAAATGGCGCATTGCTTTATATTCGCATGACACAATGGGACTGGGACATAAGCGCCGTAATTTGTTGATTGCTCAAACTTTAGGATGTTCAGACTTAGAAATTGATGTTTTGCTGATTAGTGGAATACAGGATGCCAGCAATATAACAACACTACCAGGAGTTGATTGTTTGACTTTACCTGCTCTGCACAAAAATATTGATGGGCAATATCAGGCACGACGATTGGATCTATCATTGCAGGAAATTATTACGCTGCGATCGCAAGTTATTCTTACCACCATCAAAACTTTTAAACCCGATATTCTGATTGTGGATAATGTACCGCGAGGAGCGGTGAGAGAGCTAGAACCAACACTAAATTATTTACGTACCCAAGGAAAAACGCACTGTATTTTAGGTTTACGAGATGTGTTAGATGATCCTACTTCTGTGCATCGAGAGTGGAAAAGAATAGCTAATGAAGAGGCGATTCAAACCTACTATGATGCGGTTTGGGTGTATGGTGATCCAGCCATTTATGACCTAGCACAGGAATATCATTTCAATCCGAAGACTTTAGCCAAATTACGCTACACTGGCTATCTTGACCAGCGTAACCGCCTCAAATTCGTAGATATGGATAGCGTTCAGGCATTGAAATCACTGAATTTGCCATCTGAACGATTCGTATTGTGCTTGGTGGGAGGCGGACAAGATGGAGCGCGTCTGGCAGAAAGATTTGCTTGTGCTGAATTACCACCAGGGATGAGTGGGATCATCTTGACCGGGCCGTTCATGCCGCGAGAAGTACAGCAACAGCTTCAGAAGTATGCTGCTAAACGTTCTAATTTGCGGGTATTGAAATATTTAGCGGAACCGACGCTATTGCTGAATCAGGCTGAACGCATCATTACTATGGGTGGTTACAACACAACTTGCGAATTGCTGTCATTTCAAAAGCGATCGCTGATTGTACCTCGAATCAAGCCCCGTCGAGAGCAATTTATCCGTGCCGAACGCTTACAGGCACTTGGTTTAGTTGATATGCTACACCCAGATCATCTGAAACCTCAAGCATTGACAGATTGGTTAATGCAAGAAGGTGAGCCGCCACAAGCCCGTAATTGTATCGATCTTGATGGACTTACCCGCATTCCCCAATTCGTAAATGAAATACTAATCTCTGCTAATCATTCATCCCAACAAGCTTCTTGAAAGGAGATGGGGAAGCCTAAAAAACAACCTTCTTAATTATGAATTACGAATTATGTCAATCCGTATTGGTTACATTCTTAAACGTTATCCCCGCTATTCTGAAACCTTTGTCGTCAATGAAATTTTGGCTCATGAAGCGGCAGGTTTAGATATTGAAATTTTTGCTTTGAGGCCACCGTGTGACACTCACTTTCAAAATATTATTTCCCAGGTACGTGCTACCGTCAACTACATTCGTAAGCCAATTCAAGGCCGCATGAGTGAATCCCTAAATAGTCTTACTCCCACAGCAGCAAGCTATTTTTGGGCAGAATTACAAGAAGCCAGTAAAGTTATTCCAGATTTTTGGTCAAAGTTGGTATTTGCTCAAGGTGAACAAGCTAGCACCGTTTACCAAGCTGCATGGCTAGCACGGGAAACCCGAATCAAAGGCATCACCCATTTGCACGCTCACTTTGGCACTGTCGCAACCAGTGTAGCTCGGTTAGCATCTCACTTTACGGGCATTCCCTACACCTTCACCGCTCATGCTAAAGACATCTTTCATGAAAGCGTTGAATTCGAAGATATGCAACGTAAGCTCAAGGATGCTGCCACTGTCGTAACTGTCAGTGACTATAACCTCAATTATTTACAAAAGACTTATGGTACATCTGTAAAACGAGTTCAACGCATCTACAATGGCTTAGATTTACGACAATTACAATATTCTTCTCCGATTGATCGTCCTCCATTGATTCTCTCAGTCAGTCGATTAATTGAGAAGAAAGGGCTATCTATATTGATAGATGCTTGTGCGATTCTGAAGCGAATAAATTGTGATTTTCAATGTCAAATTGTGGGAACGGGATCATTAGAAGCTGTATTACAACAAAAAATCCAAGATTTAGGGTTGCAATCTACTGTGGAAATTGTCGGCCCACGTCCCCAAAATGATGTATTTCAATTGATGCAGCAAGCTGCTGTGTTTACCGCTCCATATATTATCGGACAAGATGGCAACCGGGATGGTTTACCTACAGTTTTACTCGAAGCGATGGCATTGGGAACGCCCTGTGTGAGTACAGATGTAACTGGAATTCCTGAATTAGTGCGCGATCGCCAGACTGGATTAATTGTCCCACAACATGATGCCGAGAAATTAGCGATCGCACTTCAAAAACTCCTTACCAATCCCGCCTTGCGAGTCAAGTTGTCAACCCAAGCCAGACAATTAATTGAATCTGAGTTTGACATTCATCGCAATAGCGCAGCATTACGAGCAATATTCCATGCGGCTGAACCGAATGCTGCCATGACTTTAAAAGTAGTTCAGGAGGTTTAGAGGGTGCGAATTGCTTATATTTGTGCCGATCCAGGAATTCCTGTATTTGGGCAAAAAGGATGCTCTATTCATGTCCAAGAAGTAATTCGAGCATTGCAACGGCAAAATATCCAAGTTGAATTGTTTGCCACTCGCATTGGTGGAAAGCCACCCGCAGATTTAACTAATGTTTTAGTTCATCAACTTCCAGCCATCCCAAAACTAGAACGCGCTGTGCGGGAGCAAGCCGCCTTATCGATTAATCCCGATTTGCGTTTAGATTTGGAGAGGTTTGGCCCATTTGACCTAATTTATGAGCGTTACTCCCTTTGGAGTTATAGCGCAATGGAATTTGCCCAAGCAATGGGAATTCCCGGATTATTAGAGGTCAATTCACCTCTGATTGCAGAACAGGCAAAACATCGCGGCTTGATTGATTACCACAGCGCTGAACAGGTTGCCAATCGGGTTTTCCAAGCGGCTACAGCACTAATTGCTGTTTCATCTGAAGTGAAAATTTACTTAATGAAGTATGTCAAAAATAGCAAAATTCATGTTATACCAAATGGTGTAAATCCCGATCGCTTCTCTACTTTTAATCGTGTATTTTCAACACAACCAGAAACTTTTACAGTGGGATTTGTCGGCACATTGAAACCGTGGCATGGATTGCCAATTCTCACAGCAGCTTTTGCTCAACTGCATCAAAAAGTTCTTAATGCCAAACTTTTGATTGTTGGCGATGGCCCCGAACGGGAAAATCTCGAAGCCGAATTATTGGCACGAGGATTACACGCTCATGCTCAATTCACCGGAGCGGTGAATCCTGATGAAATTCCGAAATTATTATCAGTAATGGATGTTGCTGTTGCACCATATCCGGCTGAATCCGATTTTTACTTTTCACCGTTGAAAGTTTATGAATATATGGCGGCTGGTTTGCCAGTAGTTGTTAGTGGTATTGGGCAATTGCTTGAGCTAATTGACACAGGGGTGAATGGGATTCTTTGCCCACCAGGTGATGCGATCGCCTTAGCAGAGGCATTAGAAATATTGTGGCGATCGCCTACTTTGCGCCATTCTTTAGGACAAGCGGCGCGGAAAACAGTCATAAAACATCACACTTGGGAAGCGATCGCGCAACAGATTTTGCATATAGCTGGATTAGCTACCCCGCCTCAATTCCAAGTGGAGGTGAGACGATAAATGGGACGTTCAAAGCCACAGAAAAAAGCTATTCCCGGTTTATGGGGAGTATTACGCTATTTCTGGCCTTACATTCACAAACAGTATGGACTACTTTTAATTTCTGCGATCGCTCTGGTTGCGGATGTCGGACTACGGGTGCTGGAACCGTGGCCCCTAAAGTTTGTCTTTGATTACGTTCTAATTCGAGGCGATCGGCCTACCAATATCCCATTAATTGATCGCCTGGAGCCAGTTACATTACTGACAGTTTCAGCAGTTACAGTCCTTGTCATTACCGGATTACGCGCACTTGCGGCCTATTGGAGTACCGTTGGATTAGCAACAGTAGGTAGCCGAGTCATGACTGAGGTGCGTAATCATCTCTATTGTCATCTTCAAGATTTGTCCTTGAGTTACCACACCAAAGCTCGTAGCGGCGATTTAATTATTCGTGTAAGTAGCGATGCTAGCCGTCTGCAAGAAATTATGATCACGGCAGCATTACCACTGGTAGGGAGCATTCTTACACTGTTTGGCATGATTAGCGTGATGCTTTGGATAAATCGCAGCCTCACCCTACTGGCACTGCTCACCTTACCGTTGTTTGCATTAGTCACAAATCGGCTGAGTCAGCGAATTCGAGAGTCTTCATTAAAGCAACGCAAACAAGAAGGGGCTGTGGCGGCGACGGCGGCTGAGTCAATTGCTGCCATAAAATTGGTCAAAGCCCTTTCACTACAAGATGCCTTTGCGCGAGTTTTTTCTCAACAAAATCACCGTAGCCTTAAGGAGAGCGTCAAAACCCAACGCCTTGCAGCTCATCTCGAACGAACCGTTGATGTTGTAATTGCACTTGGAACAGCAATTGTTTTATGGTATGGCTCTTGGCTGGCATTGCGAAATGCACTGACACCGGGTGATGTGCTGGTATTTCTCACCTATCTCAAAAATGCCTTTAAGCCAGTTCAGAACTTTGCTAAGTACACCGGAAGACTCGCTAAAGCTGCTGCCTCTGGTGAGCGAATTTTAGATGTATTATCACAGCAACCTGATGTCCGAGATTTGCCGGATGCAATACCGGCTCCAATTTTCCGAGGTGAGGTTTGTTTTGATCGCGTTCACTTTGCCTATGAACCAGGACAAGTTCTGCTGGAAGATATTAATTTGACGATTCAACCAGGGCAGCAAGTAGCGATCGTTGGTACATCAGGTGGTGGTAAATCTACTTTAGTAAGTCTATTATTACGACTTTATGACCCAACGATGGGTCAAATCAGGATTGATGGACGGGATATCCGCGAGTACACATTAGAATCATTGCGCCCACAAATTAGTGTAGTTTTGCAAGATAGTCTCTTATTTGCCGCTACCATTCGAGAAAATATTGCCTACGGCATTGCCGGCGTGTCAGATGCGGAAATTGAAGCAGCCACTCGTCTAGCTAATGCTGATGATTTCATCCAAGCTTTACCCCAAGGATACAACACACTTGTGGGAGAACGAGGTGCAACCCTTTCAGGTGGACAACGCCAACGAATTGCGATCGCCCGTGCTGCTATTCGTCAAGCTCCAATTTTGATTTTAGATGAACCCACGACTGGGCTAGATCAAGGCAACGAGAAAGCGATCGTTGATGCTCTACAACGCCTCTCACAAAACCGCACCACCTTCTTAATTACTCACGATCTGTATCTTGCAACTCGCGCAGATATAATTCTTTACATAGAAAATGGGCAGGTGCTAGAACAAGGCACTCATCAGGAATTAATGCAACAGAATGGTCGCTATGCGGCATTGTATCAAATGCAGACTGCAATCCGAACTGAGGAAAAGCCAAATCCTTTGGTGACATAATCCTACGATGCTGCATATTTACAAGTTGATTTTCTCACGCAGAAGCGTAGAGACGATAAGAGTTTTTAGATTTACACCCAATAAATATGACTGTTTTCGTCAGCGATCGCTTTAACAGTGTAACCGATCCTAAAATGCCATTTTTGTCAGCAGCGCTTGATCCATTGGAAGTACAACAACGGTTCACTCAGTACTTGCCAATCGTTCAAAATGCTCAACTGCAAAAAATTCAAGTCATCCGTCACAAACCAGGGCGGCGTTGTTTGATTGAATATGAATTGCTCAATAATCACGGGCAAACCATTACCCTAATTAGCAAAATCCGAGCTAAAGGAACAGACTTTAATAGTTATGAATTACAAAAATCCTTGTGGCAAAAAGGATTTGCAGATGATAGTGCTGATGGAATTTCAGTACCGCAACCTGTAGGAATAATCCCCGAATGGCAGATGTGGTTGCAGCGAAAAGTTCAAGGAGCGATCGCTACTCAATTCTTAACTCAAACCAACACCCTTTTCCTTGCAAAACGAATTGCTGAAGTTGCTCATAAACTTCACCAAACTAACATTCCTCCTCGCCGTTCTCATACCATGTCAGACGAACTGCGAATCTTGAATGAAAGGATTCCATTGGTGATGCAACAATATCCAGAATGGAAAAAACGCTTAGAACAAATATTAGAAGCATGTAATCATTTAGGAGAAAATACTCCAGAACTCAAACGCTGTGGCATCCATCGAGATTTTTATCCCGATCAAGTGATTATTAATAGCTCTCGTTTGTATCTCATCGACCTTGATTTATATTGTGAAGGTAATCCGGCGATTGATATCGGTAACTTCATTGGTCATATTAAAGAACACAGCCTTCGCATCCTTGGCAGATCAGAAGCATTAAGCGATTGGGAAACTGCCCTAACTGAAAGATTTATTCAGCTTACAAACGAGGAATTCAAAACTTCAATTGAATCCTACATTACCTTAACATTAGTACGACATATTCATATCAGCACACAATTTTTAGAACGTCGTCCTTTTACAAAAACATTATTAAATCTATGCGAACAGCGCTTACGTATTAGAAGCGTATCATAATTTAGATCCTTATTTATTCTCTACAATAAAAAATACATTTTCTAAATTAGCAATATCAATTGTTTTAATTGATAACTTTCAGGAGAGAGCATTGTTTGGTTCAATGTATTTACGACGATTTCGCTTAATTAGCTTAATTCTCTCATGCAGTTTAATTAGCATAACTCCAGCTAATGCAACACCCATCCCCGACAATTTTAATAATTTAAATGAATATAATGCTGAGAATCATGCATTAAGTAAAATCACATCAGTTTCTGAATTATCGACAGAATTAAAAACCCTTGAAAAACGAGTTACTTTATTAGAAACCAACGTTGCTGCATTAGAAACGCAACAGTTTGCCCCCCATGTTGAACTTGAGGCGGAAGTCATCTTTGCTGTGACTGGATTCGCTGGTGAAAAGAGAGCCAATAGCAGTAAACCAATAAATGAAAATTTAGTATTGAGCGATCGCGTCCGTCTGAGCTTCGTAAGCAGTTTTACTGGAAAAGATAAATTGGAAGTACGCTTACAAGCAAGGAACACACCAGCATTAGAAGATGTGACTGGAACTCAAATGACAAATTTGGGATTTGATGGTGACGATGACAATGAGGTGGAAGTAGATGAGCTAGAGTACAGATTTCCACTAGGCAAACAAACCCGCATGACTTTCTACGGTTTGGGAGGAGGATTAGGCGACTTTGTTCCTAGTGTCAATCCTCTTTTTAGCGGTAGTGGAGACGGATCGATTTCTACATTTGGACGAGAAAATCCCATTCGCCGCCAAGGTAGTGGCGCAGGTATCGGTATTTCTCATAATTTGAATAAAGCTTTGAATTTGTCATTAGGATATATCAGTAGCAATGCAGCTAATTCAGAGAAGGGGATTTTTGCTAGCCCTTACGGAGCGATCGCTCAACTAACCCTCGAACCCACTAAAACAACAGAACTCAGCCTTACCTATATTCACTCTCATAACAATTTGAAGACGGGAACTGGAAGCGAATTAACCAGCGATCCATTTAATGATGAGGCAGATGCGATCGTTGCTAATTCACTTGGTGCAGAAGCTGCTTGGCAACTTAGCCCAGTTATCACTCTCGGTGGTAGAGTTGGTTTTATTCATGCAAAAGCAGAAGATTTACCAACAGATCCCAATGCGTCCATCTTCACATGGGCAGTGCTACTAGCTCTCAGAGATATCGGACGAAAAGGCAGCTTTGCAGGATTTACTGTGGGTCAACCTCCCAAAGTGACTCATAATAGTTTCGGCGATGGCTTCAAAGATAAGGATAGCTCTTTACATCTGGAAGCCTTTTACCACTATCAAGTCACAGATAATCTGGCAATAACTCCAGGACTATTTGTGATTACAAGTCCAGAACATAATGATAGTAATCACAATACTTATGTTGGTACGGTTCGAACAACATTTAGCTTCTAAGTACAGCCCACCATAAAGAGGGTACGAAAATTATGCCCAACAGGAACAGAATCGTAGGGGTTTTGGATTTAGCACTTTGTGCAATCTAACCCCATTGCTGTAGATTAAACTTCTTGTTTTGTAACTCTGGTGGACTGAATTGTTCCACGCTCTGCCATTAATGAGTAACACAATGACTCATACTGATTTAAAGCTTGTTCAAAAGCATAGTTTTCAACGGCATATTTGCGACTTTTATAACCCAGAGTTTTGACTTTTTCGGGGTTTTGGTACAAATCTAAAATTTCCATCGCTAAAGCTTGGGAATCTTCTGGAGGAACGATAACTCCGCCGCCACTTTGCCTGATGGCTCTTGCTGCTGTACCATTCTCTGGTACAGAGGCAACTAAGGCCACTCCACTGGCAAGTAGCACTTGAATTTTTGATGGCATATTGAAGGATACAACATTTTTCTTTTGCACTACTAAACCAACATCGGCAGCTGCCAACATTTGTGGCAAATCTTTGCGGGGTTGAAATGGCAGTAGCAAAACGTTATCTGCGCCGCAGTTTAGACATTCCTGTTGCAATCGCTGTAAACCTTTTGCCTCTCCAACGATCACAAAAACAATATCTGGGATATGGCGCAACACAGAAGCGGCTTTGACAACGCTTTCTAAGCCTTGGGTTAGAGCAATGTTGCCAGAATAAAGTACTACAAATTTGTCATTCAGGTTATGTGCTGCACGGAAAGGGTTATTTTCTTTAGGCAAAGGGCGGATAAAATTTACATCAACCCAGTTGGGAATTTGCACAATTTTGTCAGCTTCTACGCCCTTAGATCGCAAATTGTCCACAAAACCATCGGCAATGACGCTAATTTTACTGGCAGTGTGGTAAGCAAATTTTTCCAATACTGTAAATAACTTTATAAGCCATTTATTTTTCAGTAGACCAACATGAACGGCTGCTTCTGGTAATATATCTTGTAAATTTAAGATCACAGGACAAGCACGTAACCATCCTAAAAGAGCAACTGGCACACAGCTTGGCAAAGATGGCGATGTTGAGAGAATCACGTCTGGCCGCCAACCAAAGAGGGCAGGTACAAAACTAGTGACAACGAAACTAGCATCTAGTAACACCCGATCTAATAAATTGGGTTGTGGACGAATCCAAACGTAACTACGTTGAATTTGAACGCCATTTTTATATTCGTTGAGATACCACTTGCCCCGATATTCCTGATAAATTTGACGCTCAGGGTAGTTGGGCATAGCGGTGATTACACGTACTTGATGCCCACGCTTCACTAGTCCCTCTGCTAATTCAGTCATCAGTGGGGCAATACCAATTGGCTCTGGATAGTAGTTGTAAGAGTAAATTAAAATTCGCATAAAAGTTAATCTGAAGTACCCCGGTTTTTTGTTGAATGACAAATATTTGTCTTCAACATTGTTTAGAGCTTAGAAACTCTTATATTTAATTGTGACTTCAGACTCTTTTTCTGTCAGGGATTTTCCTTAAAGATTAAGTAAACTTAGATATTAAATACTTAGAGGAAGTATGAATTTTTTTACTATTTAAGCAGCCTTCAAATTTTTAACTTTTGATTGGTACGTAAGTATAAACCCTAAGTATTCTGATATTAATTAAGACTGGTTTACAATATTTAGTTATTAAATGAGCGATCGCCCTTGTATTTTCTCCTTTTTTGCTGGTTCGGGATTCCTAGATTTAGGTTTTGAAACTAGCGGTTTTAATATTGTTTACGTCAATGAAATGTTTTCACCATTCATGGCAGCATACCGCTATTCACGCCAGATTCTCAATCTGCCATTGCCAGAATATGGGTATCATCACGGAGAAAGAGGAGATGTAGTCCAACTTCACGAAGGTTTACAAGCACAACACCTTTGCGAGTTAGTAGAAGACTGCCGCAAATCTAATAATATTGTGGGCTTCATTGGTGGCCCTCCCTGTCCTGATTTTTCTATTGGCGGGAAAAATAGAGGAAGATTAGGAGATAATGGCAAGCTTTCCGCTTCTTATGTTGAATTAATTTGCCGCAATCTTCCAGATTTCTTTTTATTTGAGAACGTAAAGGGGTTGTGGAGAACAACAAAGCACCGTTTATTTTTTGAATCGCTCAAGCAAAAACTACTAGAAGCAGGCTATATCTTAACAGAGCGGTTAATTAATGCTATTGAATATGGTGTACCCCAGGATAGAGAAAGAATTATTCTCGTTGGTTTCCGAAATAATTTTATCAAAGAGATAGGAATAAATGTCGGTAGTGAAAAGTTACTTACTGAAAAGTCTTTTCCTTGGAAAAATCATATTTTATATCCTCAAGAAGAGGTTTTTGCTTACCCTTGGCAGAAGTGCGATCCATTCCAAGAAAATTCCATCATGCTTTGTCCTGACGACATCCCTCAAGAATTAACAGTTGAATATTGGTTTAGAAAAAATAATGTTTTGAAGCATCCTAATACTGAAAACTGTTTTAAACCAAGGGCAGGTATCACAAGATTTGCTGCTATTGATGAAGGAGATGATTCTAAAAAGTCTTTCAAGCGTCTTCACAGATGGCGTTACTCTCCGACAGCTTGCTATGGAAATAATGAAGTGCATTTGCATCCCTATAAAATCCGGCGAATATCTGTAGCAGAAGCTTTAGCTATCCAATCTTTACCTGCAAGTTTTGTACTTCCAGAGAATATGTCACTCACTAATATGTTTAAGACTATTGGTAATGGCGTACCCTATTTAGCATCCAATGCGTTAGCTAAAACTATTACTAACTTCTTAGGAATTGGTGTAAAAAATGCTGTTAATATTTCTAACCTTACTAAGCCTAATGTCAACTTAAACACTTACAATAATTCCGCAACATCTACAGAACCAACATCCAAAATAAGTTAGTAGCTTGTTTTCAGGATAAACTCGTAATAAATATGGTTTAATATATATATAAGAAATGTTTTAATTTTTTATAAAGTTTAATAATCAATTACTGGCAGAAGATCACGATGGCAGCAGACTATCCAAATATTGATATTGCGCCATTTATCGACCACGCCCTGTTAACGCCAACGGCTACTCCAGAGCAGGTTCAGCAGTGGTGTGAAGAAGCATATAGATTCAATTTTGCGGCAGTTTGCTTGTACCCCACCTATGTCAAACAAGCTGTCGAACTCCTCCACGGCAAGAATCCCAAGGTGTGTACTGTGATTGGCTTTCCCTCTGGTGCGACAACTTCAGCAGTGAAACTCTATGAGGCTCAAGAAGCGGCGGATAATGGAGCCACTGAGTTGGATGTGGTCATGAACTTGGGCTGGTTGAAAGCTGGTAGAACTGAAGAAGTCCACCGGGAAATTGCCGAAATTTGTGAAGAGACTGGGCAAACTGTCAAGGTAATTTTGGAAACTAACCTGTTGACAGATGCGGAGAAAAAAATAGCTGCTGAAATAGCTATGGAGGCAGGGGCGGCTTTCTTAAAAACTAGTACAGGTTGGAATGGCGGTGCAACAGTAGCAGATGTGCGATTTTTGCAGGAATTGGCAAAAGAAAAAGTGGGAATTAAAGCTGCGGGTGGTATCCGCACTATCAATCAAGCTCTAGACTTAATCGTAGCGGGTGCTACTAGATTAGGCACATCTCGCGGTATCGATTTGATCCGCCAGCGCGATAATCTGGGGAAGGGTGAATAGTCATTTGTTTATCTTCCTAACCTGCGAAAAACTACGGGCACATCTATGCCCTTTGTCCTAACCCAATGACCAATTTTAGATTTTGGATTGAAGGATTGAAGGATTCAAAATTTAAACCTGGTTTCAGAGTAGCTAGTTTCAACTATGGAAAAATCTAAAATCCTTGCATTCCTTTTGTAAGTCCCTACTTTTAGGTATGGCGTTAATCTAAAATCCAAAATCCAAAATTGATTGGCTAATGACTAATGACTAATGAGTAGAACCTACAAAGCAACCGGAATTAATCTTAAAACTCAGGTGCTGGGAGAATCAGATAAAATAGTGACCATTTTGACACCAGAATTCGGTCTGATTCGAGCAGTTGCTCCAGGGGCACGTAAGCACAACTCCAGTTTGGGCGGCAGGAGTGGTATGTTTGTTGTGAATGAATTATTGATCGCCAAAGGGCGATCGCTTGATAAAATTACTCAAGCACAGACGTTAAAAACTTATCCTGGTTTAGCTAAAGATTTAGGAAAATTGGCTGCTAGCCAATATTTAGCAGAAATAGTCCTCTCTCAAGCTTTGAGCGAACAACCCCAAGAAGAACTTTATGAGTTGTTCAATGAACATCTCCATCGTTTAGAAGCATTGTCTAGTACAAATTCTTCTGGTGTTTTGGCTCATCTGGCTCATGGGGTGTTTCACCTTTTAGCCTTAGCAGGAGTAACGCCGCAAGTGCAAGTATGCTGCTTATCTGGGCGCTCCCTCAAGCCAGACTTTACAGACCCCAACTGGCAGATAGGATTTAGCGTCCCTACGGGTGGAACAATTTGCTTGGAAGCTTGGAAACGTTTACGAACAGAGGGAAAGGGGGAGATTAATAACCAATACCCCATTCCCCATATCCCATTGCCCATGCCCCATGCCCAAACAGCCCAAACAGTTGTTGTGCATCGGCAAGAAATACCTTTGATTTCTAGTCGTCTGGGTGCTATGGAACTGGCTTTGCTTCAACATCTGTCACAACCAGAGATAATGCAAATTGATGGTGCTAGAGACCATAACTGGTTATCTGTTGAGCAGATTTTGCGCCAGTATGCTCAGTACCAATTAGGTCGCCCTATTCGCTCTGCTACCTTGATCGATTCTTATTTTGCTGCCAACCATGATGCAACCATCTGATTTGGATAAAAAAATCCTGCCTTTGTCACCAAGCCTCGTTAAAAAACAGAATAGGATATCAGATCCTAACGTTAAGAATCACTTGAGTGCCGTTTCAAAGTGTACACTTAGTCAAATAAATGGACAAGAAATGTCCCCAAAAGACGTTTCTAAAAACAATCAAAATTGCACAGACCAGATCCCAAAAACTGATATTCTAAGTCAATTAGAAAAACAATCTGAGGACAAATTAACTATTGCCCAAGAAAATAAGAACGGGCATTTGCCAGTAGCTGATATCCCAGAAAAAGAACCACCAACATTAAATGGATCTGGTTCTGGTGGAGAAGCTGTTTCAGGAAATATCAAACAGCAGGGATTTTTGCCTGTATTAAAAAACCCTAATTTCCTAGCTCTTTGGGGCGGTCAAGTTTTCTCACAACTAGCAGATAAAGTTTATTTGGTGCTGATGATTGCTTTGATTAATACTCAGTTTCAGGCTAGTAATCAGAGTATTAGTGGTTGGGTGTCAGTATTGATGATGGCTTTTACGATTCCAGCCGTATTATTTGGTTCCGTTGCTGGCGTGTTTGTCGATCGCTGGTCAAAAAAGGCTGTGCTGGTGGCAACGAATATTTGGCGCGGCATCCTGGTTTTGTCAATTCCCTTTCTGCTGTGGTTGACTCATGGCTGGAAACCCATAGGAGTTATGCCCGTAGGTTTTTTGATCATCCTGGGTGTGACTTTTCTAGTTTCCACACTGACACAGTTTTTTGCACCGGCAGAACAGGCAGCAATTCCCTTAGTGGTAGAAGAACAGCATTTACTCTCAGCTAATTCGCTTTATACGACAACGATGATGGCATCGGTGATTGTTGGGTTTGCTGTCGGGGAACCATTATTAGCGATCGCAGATGGAATTTGGTCGCAAATTGGTGGTAGCGGTAGTTTGGGCAAAGAACTTTTAGTTGGTGGTAGTTATGCGATCGCTGGACTAATTTTATTCCTCTTAGCAACTAAGGAAAAACACCACCACCCTGATACAGAATTCCCTCACGTATTCTCTGATTTGCGAGATGGTTTTGCCTATCTCAAAGCAAATCATCGCGTCCGCAATGCTTTGCTTCAGCTAATTATCTTATTTTCTGTCTTTGCAGCATTAACTGTTCTAGCTGTTCGGATGGCAGAAATAATTCCTAATATGAAAGCTTCCCAGTTTGGCTTTTTACTAGCAGCCGGTGGTGTTGGCATTGCTGCGGGAGCAACCATCCTCGGTCAATTTGGTCAACGCTTTTCCTATACCCAACTAAGTCTTTGTGGTTGTATGGGTATGGCAGCATCCCTGATTGGTCTATCAATCTTTACAACCCAACTGTGGCTAGTCCTGTTACTGGTGGCGTTATTAGGTATCTTTGGGGCCCTAGTGGGAATTCCTATGCAAACCGCAATCCAAACAGAAACACCACCAGAAATGCGTGGTAAAGTATTTGGTTTGCAAAACAATGTAATTAATATTGCCCTTTCCTTACCTTTAGCATTAGCTGGTGTCGCAGAAACCTTTTTGGGATTACAGGTAGTTTTTTTGGGATTAGC
Organism: Nostoc sp. UCD121; assembly: GCF_014222285.1. GTDB lineage: Bacteria > Cyanobacteriota > Cyanobacteriia > Cyanobacteriales > Nostocaceae > Nostoc. Next base: position 44,252 of record NZ_JACKZS010000015.1, on the reverse strand, counting down.
TGCGATCGTCTTTTTAGGAGGCATCTTAACCTGGTATAACTCACACAAGTAGTTATCAGCTAACAGGAGCTATTATTAATTACTTGTTAAGTAATTAATATTTACTTCAAGATTTTCTGTTCATGGTAAACTATGGTCAGTGAAAATTTATCACATACTTGCGGGATATCAATCTGACATTTAGTCAAAATAAGTTGTTTAAATATCAGAAATTAACAACTTATAAGTAGAATAAATAAAGCCATAAATCCACTGGTTTAATCAGCTTTAAATAAGCTTTTTAAACTAGATCCTTTTGGAAATCTGTAATAACTAAAAAACCAGCAAGTATAGCTAGATAAAATAAAAATCACGAAGGAAACACAAGTAATAGATCAAACCCGCTTTTCTTACAGCTAAATAAAGAATGCGTATAGCCTGGATTGGAAAAAAATCACCCTTTTGCGGCAATGTCACCTACAGTCGAGAAATTACAAATGCCTTGTTAGATAGGGGACATCAAGTTAGCTTTCTTCACTTCGCCCAAGAAGACTCTGAACCTGACAATTGGCCAAACCTTCGAGAGGTTTCCCTCCCTTTTATTTATAAGTCCCAGGTTTATACAATCCCCACTTTTAAAGCGACCAAACTTTTAACGGAGTCGCTGCGAGAAATCAAGCCAGATGTAGTACATGCTTCCTTGACGTTATCTCCTCTAGACTTTTTTCTACCGGAAATCTGTGAGGAACTGAGGTTGCCCCTAGTTGCCACTTTTCACACACCCTTTGCTGGCAAGGGGGCAAAGCTGGTATCGGGAACACAACTTTTGGCTTATCAGCTTTACGCACCTTTTTTAGTTAACTATGATCGCGTGATTGTATTTTCTCAAATTCAGCGAGAATTATTGGCAGGGATGGGTGTAAGGGAAGAAAATATTGCTGTAATTCCCAATGGTGTTGATACCGTTAAGTATTCTCCAGGATTTTCTCAAATCAAAGCAGAATTTAAAGCCGAACGCTTGTTTGTTTACCAAGGTCGAATAGCGCCAGAGAAAAATGTCGAAGCCCTTCTTCGGGCTTGGAAGCAGTCGGCAATGGGGTCTGGTACGAAGTTGCTAATTGTTGGCGATGGCCCTTTAAAGTCTTCCTTAGAGCCGTTTTATGGTTCAGAATACGGCATTATCTGGTTGGGATTTATTGCTGATGAAGACCGACGCATCGAAATTTTGCGGGGCGCAGATGTATTTGTTCTACCTTCATTGGTAGAGGGTTTGTCTCTATCTCTGTTAGAGGGAATGTCATGTGGGTTGGCTTGTTTAGCAACAGATGTGGGTGCAGATGGAGAAGTATTGGAAAAGGGTGCAGGTATAGTTATTAGTACTAAAACCGCGCGATCGCAGTTAAAAACCCTCTTGCCAGTATTGCAAGACCATCCAGAGTTAACAACTTTACTTGGGCAAAAAGCCAGACAGCGTGTATTAGACCGCTATACCCTCAGTAAAAATATTACTCTGCTGGAAGAACTTTATAAAGAAGTTTTAGCGCAGCGACCTCTACCGCTAAGTCGTAGAGCTTAGGGAAAGGGAAGAAGTGCGATCGCACTGTAAATTCTAAGATGCTAATGAGTGCGATCGGGCAACAATGTTAGGCAGTATTGGCTAGTATTCTAGTCATGCAATTATTTGTGATTTATGAATACAGACATCTGACTAAAGAAAGTTAACGAAATGAAGTATGATGCAAGTCAGATAAAGTTGATAAATATCCCTGACTTAGAGCAGCTAGAACATGGAAAGTGCTGCCGAACATACGTCTATTGCTTCACAAATCCATTGCCTGAACCAAACGTTATTGACCAAATTGCAAATAGTTTAGAGAAGAAATTCACCTTTTCAAAGGAAGTATATGAGATTCCTGAAGATGTTGAAATTTGTGCATCTATTTTCATCGAGCGTTTACAAGATAACGAAGCCAGAGTCCGTGTTTTGACAGATCAACCAGAAGAAGATTGCGTTTACATCTTTGGGATATACACTCTGCCACGCAAAATTGAGGAAAGGTTTGGAATTGTACAGTCAATTCAGGGAGAACAGCGAGAGGCTTGGATTACTGACAGACGGTAGGGTATATTACCTATCGATCAATTAATCTTTGAATTATCCACTAAAGACCATCCTAAACTGGTTGGCTGTTCATAAACCCGTTTTAGAGTATTTACATCTCTGGGAGAAATAGGCGGCGGGTTACGAACTTGAGAAAAGTATAGAGCATCAGTTTGTAGCGGACTATGACCCCAAATTCCCAGTGCATGACCGAATTCGTGGCGCGTAGCTGCAATGAGATACTCACCTGTTTGAGTAGGATTTAGCAAGATGGTGAAGCGGTGAGATAAAATTTTGTTGTTGGTGTATAACTCGTAAGTAGTTTGTGCCGATCGCGCACGAGGTTTATTACTACCAGGGGAAATTTGTAGAGGTGGCGCTTTTTGCACAATGGTAATATCAGCACTTTCTGCCTGTTCTACTATTGCCAAAGGCAAATAATTACTCCATTCTTTTACACCCTGCAAGACACCATTAATCCATACTTGAGCTTGTTTTTCGTTAACGTATTCTGGTGGTTCTACGTAAACTCGAATGGGAAATTGTGACCAGATTAAATAACCAACTTGGGTTGTTGTGACTTGTGAAAAGTAGTCACCACTGTTAGTGCTATCTTGCCACTGTGCGAGTGTGGGCGGTAAGGGATGGGGTTTTGGGATGGGTGAGGTGGAGAGAGAGATTACTGAGCCTGAATATACATATTTTGGTATTATTGTAAACCCATAACTCGAATGAAGATTAATACAAACGAGCAACAGCCCTGTGCCAATAAATAAGGCAAGAGCTGTAATTAACCGTTGTGAGATTAAATTTATTAGGATGTGAAGTATTTGGTGTTGGGTTTTTTTCCCCATTGACCTATCCTTATTTAGGCAGCCAACCAGCACTTAAAACCACTGTTAAACCGAGAAAAATTACTGTCAATGCCCAAGTAATTCGATTTAAGGTGTTTTCTGCACTTTTGGTACTGCTAAATAGCTGGGCTTGTCCACCAATGGCTCCAATACCATCACCTTTGGGGCTATGTAGTAAAACTAAGATAATCAAACCAGTGGCGGAAAACGCCCAAATGCCTTGCACGATATTAGTAACTGTCATGGTAGGAATCTCATTTATAACAATTTTTCAAAAAACAGAATTCAGAATTCAGAATTCTGAATTCAAAAGTTAGGAGTTTGCTAAAAACTCCTAACTCAGGACTGAGGACTCTTTTACAGCCCTACTTGCACAGGGGTGCGAGTGCGTTGCAGTTCATAATCTGCTGTTTTCAGCAGCGATCGCCCTGTCATTTCTGGTGGTTGAGGCAGCTGTAAAATCTCTAGAATTGTGGGGGCAATGTCGGATAGCTTGCCATCGCTTCGCAGTTCGACATTTGTACCATATCCAGGGATTTTGACTTTCTCGCCTTCTACCAATATAAAGGGGACTGGGTTAGTGGTGTGGGCTGTCCAGGGATTACCCCCCTCATCTAGCATATACTCAGCGTTGCCGTGATCGGCAGTAATAATTGTTGTACCACCGACTTTGATAACGCTCTCTAACAAGCGTCCCAAACAGCGATCGACTATTTCAATTGCTGTAATGGTAGCGTCGATTTGACCAGTATGCCCTACCATGTCTGGATTGGCATAGTTAATCACAACTAGGGAATATATACCCTTTTGAATCGCAGCGATCGCTACATCTGTAACTGCTGCTGCTGACATCGCTGGGGCATGATCGTAAGTCGCTACCATCGGGCTGCTTACCAGTTCCCGATCTTCTCCAGCAAAAGGCTCCTCCAGACCACCATTAAAGAAATAGGTGACGTGGGCATATTTTTCTGTTTCGGCGGTGCGGAACTGATTCAGACCATGATTGGCTATGACTTCTCCCAGAATATTACTGAGATTCTGCGGCTCAAAGGCTACAGCCACGGGTAAGTCTGAATCATACTGTGTAAACGTGACAAAAGACAGTGGTGTGATTTGCTGTCTTTCAAAACCATTAAAAGTGGGACTGATCAAAGCTTGAGTCAGTTGTCTGGAGCGATCGGGGCGGAAGTTGAAAAATATCACCCCATCACCTGGTTCTATTGCACCGGGTGCAATTCGGATGGGGTTGATAAATTCATCTTTTACCCCTTCGGCGTAAGATTCTTGCAAGATTTCCACAGCCGTGCGATTATCACCTGTACCATCTTGGGTCATCACGTCGTAGGCGCGTTTTACCCGATCCCAGCGATGATCGCGATCCATCGCGTAGTAGCGACCGCTGAGGGTGACTATGCGCCCAATTCCTGTGCGGTCTATATAATTTTGCAGCAGTGTGATTGCTCTTACACCGTCAGTTGGGGCGGTATCACGACCATCGGTAATGGCGTGGATACAAACTTCTGGAATTCGCTGGTCTTTAGCTAAGTCAAGTAGTCCGAATAGATGGGTGATATGCGAATGTACCCCTCCCTCAGAACAAAGCCCGACTAGATGCAGCTTGCTATTCCGAGAGCGAACTTCCTGGCAAATTTTGACGAGTGCTGGGTTTAAGGCAATAGAACCGTCTTCGACCGCATCAGAGATGCGTACCAGTTCTTGCGGTACAACTCGCCCAGCACCAATGTTCAAATGACCTACTTCCGAGTTGCCCATTTGACCTTCTGGCAACCCTACGGCTTTTCCTGATGTGCGGATGAGGGTATGAGGGTAAGCTGCCCATAAACTTTCCACAATGGGAGTTTTAGCAGCAACAATAGCGTTTCCTCGCTTTTCCTCGCAGTAGCCCCATCCGTCTAAAATGACTAGCACCACAGGAGCAACAGGTGCTTTGGTCATAGTAAAATTGCCCTTTACTTTTTGTAATACCCGAATGATACCACTGCTAAACCACGCCGCAAGTGAATTTTTGCTTATTAATTTCTTTTATGAAAGACTTGCAGTTTTTTGAATGATTTTTTAAAATTTAACAATTTTTATGTAACGTCGGTTATTGCTAATAACAAGTAATTACTTAGTAGTAGCATTTTAGCGCTACTACTAAGTCTGTACTAGATCTATTATTTCTTTTTACTAGAAGCTTTTGCAGCTTTTTTAGCAGCTTTTTCAGCAGCGATCGCAGCTAACTTTGCTTGTTCTTTTTCTTCGGCAATTTTCTGGAGATAGTAATGATAGTCTCCTAAATAAACCCGGAATTCACCATCACGAATTTCGACGATTTTGTTAGCTACTTGAGAAATAAAGTAGCGGTCATGGGAAACTACAATTGCCGTACCATCATAATTTTTGAGCGCTTCTTCCAGCATTTCCTTAGCTGGAATATCTAGGTGGTTTGTCGGCTCATCTAAAATTAGTAAGTTCGCGGGACGTAAGAGCATTTTTGCCAAAGCCAAACGAGCTTTTTCTCCTCCACTTAATGCCCCAACTGCCTTAAATACAGTATCACCAGTGAATAAGAAGCGTCCCAAAAGCGTGCGGACTTCTTGGTTATCCCAGTCTGGAACTTCATCATGGATAGTTTCCATGACAGTTTTCTTCAAGTCTAAGGCTTCAGCTTGATTTTGCTCAAAGTAACCAGGAATAACGTTGTGATCCCCTAATTGAACGCTACCTTCAGTGGGTGGTTCCATACCCATAATTACACGCAGAAGAGTAGATTTCCCAGCACCGTTGGGGCCAAGAAAAGCAATGCGATCGCCTCTTTCAATTAGGAGATTTGCTGCCAAAAATAAGATTTTATCACCATAAAGATGAGTTAAATCTTTAATGTCTACAACCTCACGTCCACTGCGGGGTGCAGGCGGAAAACGGAAATGTAGAGTTCTTACCCCAGCAATGGGTGCTTCAATGCGCTCGATTTTGTCGAGTTGCTTTTCCCGGCTTTTTGCCTGGGTACTGCGGGTAGCACTGGCGCGGAATCTATCAACAAAGGTTTGCTGTTTCTCTAATTCTTTCTGTTGACGTTCGTAAGCACTCAGTTGTGCTGATTGGCTTTCGGCTTTTTGTTCCAAATATGCTGAGTAGTTACCAAGGTAGGTACTGGAAACGCCACGTTCAGTTTCCACAATTTGGGTGCAGAGGCGGTCAAGAAACTCTCGGTCATGGGAGACTATTACCATTGGCGTAATTAGCCCTCTGAGGTAATTTTCCAACCACTCAATGGTTTCTAAATCTAGGTGGTTAGTTGGTTCATCCAGCAGCAACAAGTCGGGTTTTTGCAACAGAATTTTACCTAAACTCATCCGCATTTGCCAACCACCACTGAAGGCACTGACGAGGCGATCGCCATCTTCTAGCCCAAACCCCATCTCTGGTAAAATTTTTCCGATGCGTGCGTCTAAGTTGTAACCATCCAAGGCTTCAAATTTGCGCTGCAAGCGATCCAACTTATCAATCAGTCGATCCAGTTCCTCTGGGTTAGCCGTTTCCATCTCTTGTGGTATGTGCGCCAGAGATAACTGGACTTCGTTGGCTTCTTTGAAGACAGTCCAAAATTCTTCTCTAACGGTGCGGGTGGGGTCTACTTCAAACTCTTGATTAAGGTAAGCTATATGTAGGCTGTTGGGACGGATAATTTCGCCGGCGGTGGGTTCAATTTCCCCAGAAATGATCTTTAACTGGGTGGATTTTCCAGCACCATTGACACCGACTAAGCCAATGCGATCGCCTGGTTTAACTTCCCAGTTGATATCTTTGAGAACTTCGCCTGTGGGATAAATTTTACTTATATGTTCTAGTCGCAGCATTAAGTTTCTCTCAGGTAGGGAGTGGGTGGTTGAGGACGAAGTACTAACACCGCCTCTAATATTAACAAAAATTAACTATAAAATCGTCGTGATCAAGTTTGGAAGCCACAAACCAAATTTGGCTTGAGCCACGGATAAAATTTACCACATCTATCTTAAGGCTGACTTTGTGCTACTTGTCTGACTTCTTCGACACTTAAATCTAACGCCTCTGCTACTTGTTCTACAGTCAACCCGGCTGCCAACATTGCTGGTACTGCTTTGAGTTTACCTTGAACCTTACCTTCTTCAACGCCTTGAACCTTACCTTCTTCAACACCTTCCTGAAAGGCTTCTTGATAAAATCTGGTTTGCTTTAACTCGCTTAAACTAAACATTTTCTCCATCTCCTCCCTACTCATTGCAGGAAACTTGTAAAACAAGATAGTCTCTATAAATTGTAATAATTGCTGCTGTTTTGGTGGTGAGCTTATCTCTGACTTGGTTCTGTCTATCAACTCCCTTGCTTGGACAATTGCCATATCGTCGGTTGCAATTACTAATTTAGCAGTTGCAATCCCAATTGGAAGCGATGCAGCCTCACCTAATTCATCTAAATAAATACGCCTGACGCGCCCACTTGTGAAAAACTCACGGTAATGTTTGATATTACCTGTATCTACATTCCTGTTTGGGTATAAAACCACAGCACCCCAATCATTTGATGGTTGATTCTGACGGAGGTATAAACATATTTCAGCAATTAGCCGTGAATAAATTTCCCCATCAGCTTGAAATTGCACTTCAACAAAGTAAATTGGGTTTTCGTTTCCTTGTGTCGGGAGAAACACACCATCTATTCTGAAAGCTGTTTGTTTGATTTCAACTGATGAAAATTGATAAAGGCTAGCTTCTTCGGGAGGATTACCAAGAAGTTCAAAAAAGATATCAGGAAATTCTTGAAACAACCGATAAAAGATGATGTCTGTTTTCACAATTTTATATCATTTGAAAAATTTTATTTGCCGTTCATGTGTTACTTGTTTCTTCAGAACCATCTCGCACTTTCAGCAATTGCTCTTTTGCCATCCCTAATATACGTGAAAGTGGCGCTAATAAACTATCATCAAATGCTTCTCCAGCATAAATATTATTCAGTTCAGTCGGAGATAATTTAAAGGTATCGCAGAATTTAGCAAACTCCTGGTTACTCAAGTCAAGCTCTTTTTGCCGATCGTGAAGTAAAACTGCGATCGCTCTAGTTCCATGCTTGGGACGCTCACTAGTTTTTATATATTTTTCCATTAAATAATTGACTTTTCTGGTATCGCCGCCTATTTTTTTAATTAAATCAGTGCAAGCCATTTTTAGTGCTTTCTTTAAAACTTCTTCTTCATTTAAAGTTTTAATAATTTCATTGGCATATTCTGGTTTAAAAAATCCCACCAAATTACCTTGATGATAAACTGGTATATAAGGATTATTCATTTCAAGTTGCCAATCTAAAGGCTCATTACGTAGTGACATAGCTGCACCCCTAAATATTTTAAGATTGCACCATTTTAAAACCATTTATTCCTTAACTGCCAGTAGTTCTATTTGGTCTAATACCAAATCTATGTGAGGCTACCTTGTGCTGAAACTATCGCGAGCATCTCAAATATGCAATTTTATCTTTATAGGGTATTTGAACTTAGGCGGAGAATGAAATAACGAACCGCAAAGGACGCATTCGCGCAGCGTCTCGTCAGAGAAGAACGCAAAGGAAAGAGGTTTCTAGAGAGTTTCTGTACCAGTCACCAGTCCTATGTCTTTTGGCAAAATTGGGATGCTCCCAAGCTATCTCCCTCAAAGCTGCCTCAAAGCTGTGGTGGTGCGTGGTTTTAAAGAGATTCCCCTAAAAACCACTCGTACCCTTCTTTAAACTGCTTCTTCGCATCATGCTCTACAATGCTGCCATGAGCCACAATAACTCTTCTAAAGTCCCATTGCAGTACCTTTTGAACTGATTTTTTAACCTTCTGCTTTTCTTGAGTAGCCAACTGTTCTAACAATGATGGTCTAAGTTTCTTATACCCTCCCATTATTTTGGATACTAATTTTGTTGTCATTGGGAAACTTTCATCAAAGTAAAAAGCTGTGTCTGTCAAAACTAAAGTTTGACTTTCAGGATGAAAAAAAATGTACTCATTTAAAGGTAATGCTCCACTTGGAAGAAAGGTTTTGAAGCCTTCAAATAATAAACATTCAAGTTCGCCTAAAAGATTTTCGCCATTATCCTCTAATGCTTGATCAATAGATACCTCAGGTCTTTTAGCCTTCAATGCCGATACAGCATAGACCTTTGCTTGAGGATAGAGAGCCTTAAAGTTAGATAAGAACAGATAGTGAAAAAGATTTGGGGCAATAATATACTTAACATTTCCAAGCTCATTGAGTTGCTCAGTAGTTTCATCATCAACTTGGATCGGAGAGATAACAGCTAATTCACCATTATTGAAACGAATTACCGTCATTTTTGTACCGACACTCAATCCAAAATACCTTAACGGTTGCTCGGCGATCCAAATATTCTTATCAATTTTTCTGAGCATAACTAATTCCAACAGTGGCTTTGAGCGGTTATGTGTGGCGAACTGACAAGGCTCAATAGTCGATTCTGTATTAAACTAAAAACTTATAATGCAGAAAATGAGAGCGTTGTTCGGGTTGATACTCCCACTTCAAGAAATGACCAAGTAATACACTCAGACGACTCACGAGTTCCCGATATTCCTGTCTCCCCAAAGCTTGAATTTCCTTTTGCAGGTGCTGCCAGTCTAATTCCATAACTAGCCTCTGCTCTAACGCTTTAGCCTACTGCTGCGTCCAGCCATAGAAGTCTTGGTTATACAAAAAAGGTTTGTCCATAGAGTTGAATCTTGACAGCAAGAAACCACGAGCTAGTTAAAAAAACTTAATTACGAATTACGAATTACGAATTACGAATTATTTTAATATTCAACTTGCCTTCGCTTCATCCCCAGATGCTTCAGCCACAGCCGCCAATCTATCCGCCGCAGCTTGGACAATTTGAGCCACTTGAGCCAAAGGCATGTGTTGGATTTGTCTCAGAATCAGACTCAAATCTGAAGTTTCTGGAATTGGCTTGCCATCTATGCAGCTGATTAACTCTTCCATTGTGTAGCCTGCTTTCGATGCGATTCGAGCCAAATTTTCTGTATCTGGAACCTTCACACCTTTTTCCCACATCTGAACAGCAGTAGCAGATACCCCCAAAAGCTTACCAAATGCTCGCTGACTCATTGAACCGCGAGCTAGTTTAATGATTTCAATCAGTTTTTGTTTGCTTTCGATCTTCACTGCTTATATAGCTAGCCAACTGTATTTACAAGTTTACTTTCAATAATACAAGTTTACTTTTATATTGACAGCCTTGTGTTTTAGTACTACACTATATCTCTGGTTGTAAATCGGCAACTACAGGCATCAAGCTAGTAGAATAACCCATCTATCTTTAACCAACCCAAAAAACTTAGTTTGCTACGGCGCTTGTGCTAGTAGCGAGACTTTGCTGCGAAGAAATAATATCGAAGGTGCATCATGTTTCGCAAGCCACGCAAAATTAACCAATATCGCCGCAAAGGTAAAAACTTTATAGCCACTAATAAAATTAAACCAGAACAGTGGAACATTTCTGAAGCAGAAACCCAAGAAGCTTTAAAAGTTAAAGGCTACGATGTTAAGCAAATCAAAAAAATCCACCTTCTGAAGCATCAAGTGTGTATTTCCTACTGGGATGCAAAAGGCAATATATGCAGCAGCTTTTTTAGCTACCGGATTTTTGCACGTTGGCAAGAAGAAGTGGAAAAGCTAATTTATACCTGTGAAACTCTGAAGGAATGGGCAAAGTTAAATTACCTTATGAAGTACGAATTTGCCTATTATCATTATCCCAGTGAAATAGAAGATATACTCCACGCGATATTAGAAAACCACCTGTCTGTGTTAAAAGCAACAGTACAACAAGTGGTTTTACAGGATATTTAACAGCAAAAATTAGTTAGCGGCAGAAGTCGCTAACTCCGCCAGCCGTTCCTGTTGGTCTAGAGATATACAAGATTGGATAAGTGTCTCTAAATCACCATCCAAAACAGGGGTAAGGGAATAATTCTGACCTAACCGATGATCGGTAGCGCGGTTATCTTTATAATTATAGGTGCGAATTTTTTCCGATCGCGATCCAGTACCAACTTGCGATCGCCGCATGGAAGTTACAGCTGCTTGTTGTTCGCCTAACTTGATGTCATACAACTTCGCCCGCAGAATTTGCATCGCCCGTTCTTTGTTTTGCAACTGGCTGCGTTCTTCTGTACAGAAAATGCGTATTCCCGTTGGTTTGTGCATCAAGTCAACCGCTGTTTCCACCTTGTTGACGTTTTGTCCACCAGCACCACCAGAACGGGCTGTGGTCATTTCAATATCTTTCGGGTCAATGTGAATTTCCACATCATCGACCTCTGGCATAATCGCCACGGTAGCTGTGGAAGTATGAACCCGTCCCCCAGATTCGGTTGCCGGCACGCGCTGCACACGATGCACTCCAGCTTCAAACTTTAGCTGGCTATAAACATCATTACCTTTAATTTCGAGAATGACCTCTTTCCAGCCACCCATTTCTCCGCGAGATTCGCTCACTAGAGAAACTTTCCAACCTTGAGTCTGGGCATAGCGGGTGTACATCTGCATCAAATCGCCAGCCCAAATGCTTGCTTCATCGCCACCTGTGCCAGCGCGAATTTCCAACATGATATTCTTTTCATCATTGGGGTCGCGTGGTAGCAGTAAGACCTTCAAGCGAGACTCTAAATGTTCTATTTTTTCTTCAAGTTCTTTTACTTCCAGTGATGCCATTTCTTGCAACTCTGGGTCACTTGCAGATTCTTTGTAAACCTGACGCGCTCCGATCAAGTCTTCTTGGGCTGTTTTCCAAATTTCATAGGTATCAACGACCTCTTCCAAAGAAGAACGAGACTTAGCAATTTCTTGATACTCATCAGGATTGCTAGCGGTATCGGGGTCGCCAAGACGACGGGTTAATTCATTAAAGGTTTGTTCAACGGATTTTAGTTTGTCCAGTAAGTATGATTCAGCCATGACGAGTGCGATCGCTCCTTAAAAAAATAACAAATTGGCTCGAGCATATAAATGAAAATCGACCCAGCTGATGCAGGGCCGTCGTTAACAGCAGAGCCAACTCGCTACTTTTTGTTTTGATCGTCGTCAGATGTTTGAGTGCTGCTCATACCGTACTTGCGGAGGAAGCGCTCTACTCGACCCTCAGTGTCAATAATCTTCTGAGTACCGGTGTAAAATGGGTGATTTCCAGACCAAACATCTACATGCAATTCTGGCTTGGTAGAGCCAATGGTCATAACAACTTGACCGTTGCAGTAAACTTTAGCATCTGGATACCACTTGGGGTGAATATCAGCTTTAGCCATTGTTCTTTTTGTGATGAATCTATATAAATTATAACTTTCAGCGTTCAATTGCAGCTAGGGAGTAGGGACTGGGGAGATGCCCCATGCCCACTTGCCCTGAGCGTTCGCGTAGCGTCTCGCAGAGAAGTCGAAGGGGTGCCCCATGCCCAATTCCCTAACGCTTAGAGTACTGAGGTGCTTTCCGAGCTTTATGTAAACCATATTTCTTCCGCTCTTTTGCTCTCGGATCGCGAGTCAAATAACCTTCGGTTTTCAAAGGTGGGCGGTTGTCTGGGTCTAGTTGACATAAAGCACGAGCAACTCCCAAACGAACAGAATCAGCCTGTCCGGTCAAGCCGCCGCCTTCTGCTTTTACCAAAATGTCATATTCGTTTTCTAATCCCAGAGTTTCCAGGGGTGCTTTAATGACTCCCAGATAGTTGGGGTTAAATTGGAAATACAAGTTTCCATCTTTACCGTTCACAGTCAGTTGACCTGTGCCTGGAACCAAGCGTACCCGTGCTACTGCGTTCTTACGACGACCAGTACCCCAGTATACGGCGCGACCGCTATTAGCATCTGCTACTACCATTAATTTTCTTCTCCAGGAATTGTACTAACTTTTAGTTCTTTAGGTTTTTGAGCATCATGGGGATGCGTAGGCCCAGCGTAAACTTTAAGCTTGGTGAACAACTGCTTACCCAGGCTATTTTTAGGTAGCATACCTTTAACAGCTTGTTCTAAAATCCGCTCTGGTATGCGGTCTTGCAGTTTAGCGAAAGTTTCTGTTTTCATCCCACCAGGGCGACCAGAATGGCGACGGTAAAGCTTTTGAGTGCGCTTTTTGCCTGTGACTGCTACTTTTTCGGCATTGATGATGATTACAAAGTCACCTGTATCTAGATGAGGTGTATATTCGGGTTTCTTTTTACCTCTTAAAACCTGGGCGACTTCGCTGGCGAGGCGACCGAGACGTTTATCGGTGGCATCTACTATGTACCACTCACGCTCAAGGGTTGCTTGAGAAGGAAGGTATGTTTTAACTGTTGTCATTTGTCATTTGTCCTTTGTCATTTTTAATTTGTCATTAGTCATTTGTCTTTTGTCATTCGTAGTTATTAAGAACCAATGACTAATGACTCTTGACTAGTGACGAACTTTGGCAAGGTGTCGTACCAAATCTCTTTTGGAAAGGGAAAATCGGGATAGCCAACTCGCAACAAGCACAAGCCTTGAGGCGGTGCGGCATATTTCACTTCTTCCCGGCGTTCTTCTTTCCAGAGTTCGGTGAAGTTAGAAAGTGTTCGTTGTCCAGAACCTACTTCTACCAGCATCCCTACCAACAGCCGTACCATGCCATACAAAAATCCATCTGCCTGTATTTCAATATGGATAAATGGCCCACTGCGACGACACTCTGCTGCTTGCACCTCTACCCAGGAATGCGAGCGCTTTGAGCCTGCACGGTGAAAAGCAGCTAAGTGATGCTTTCCCAAGAGAGGTTTCAAGGCAGCTTGGATTAAAGATTCATCCAGGGGTGCATAATAATAATGCCAACTGAAGGGTCTTACAAACAAGTTAAGCCGATCTTCAGTATATATTGTGTAGCGATACCGTCGATAGGCTGCACTAAAGCGAGCGTGCCAACGGTTATCGACACTAGCTGAAGCCCTGATTAATATATCTGGCGGCAGGTAGCTGTTGAGGATTGTTGCCCACTTGTGAGGCGGAATTAAACCTGTAGCTTCAAAATGGGCTACTTGAGCAGCAGCATGAACTCCAGAATCGGTTCGCCCAGCACCATTTAGTGTTACATGATACCCAAGAATAGTAGCGATCGCAATTTCGATCTCTTCTTGGACTGTCCGTTGTTGTTTTTGCCTTTGCCAGCCATGAAAATGAGTGCCCAGGTATTGGATTACCAAGGCTACTCGATGAGTTTGTGTAGGCTGGTGGCTTTCTAACATACAGATTTTGTCCTTTGTCATTTGTCTTTTGCCATTTGTCCTTTGTTATTCACTAATGACCAATGACTAATGACCAATGACTAAATGACTTAAACCAATTCAATTATTGCCATTTTTGCATTATCGCCCCGACGCGGTACGGTACGCAGGATGCGGGTATAACCACCCTGGCGATCGCCATATCGAGTTGGAGCTTGCTCAAATAGAGCGTGAACCAGTTGTTTGTCGAAGATATAGCCAAGGGCTTCCCGACGTGCTGACAAGGAGCCATTTTTGGCTAGGGTAATCATTTTTTCCACTTCACTTCTTAGAACTTTCGCTCTAATTAAAGTGGTGGTGATCTTACCATGACGGATCAGCTCGGTGGCGAGCGATCGCAGTAAAGCACGGCGTTGATCGGCTGGTTTACTGAGTTTTTTGACGCGACAACGGTGACGCATAATTATGCACTATGAGTTATGAACGGTTTTTATTAAGGGTGTTTAGAGCCTCTTTCCATTGGCAGGGTGATGCCCAAGCGTCGCTGCAAAGCTTCCACGACTTCTTCTGCTGACTTCTGCCCAAAGTTCTTAATTTCTAAGAGGTCTTCTTGGGTATAATCCAACAAATCTGCCACAGAGTTAACTTGTGCCCGTTTGAGACAGTTATATGCCCGCACAGAAAGTTGCAACTCTTCGATGGGTATCTGGGCAGTTGGATCGTCTGGAATATCCGAACCTGTGTCTGTTGGTTCTAGGGAGATGTCTTTCAACGGGTTGAATAAATCTACCAAGATTGCAGCGGCCGAAGATAGCGCTTCTTGAGGGGAAATACTGCCATTTGTCCAAACTTCCAACAGTAGTCGGTCTTTTGGAATCAAGCCTTCCCCACGAGATTCTTCAACACTGTAGTTGACTTTTCGCACCGGCATAAATATCGAGTCGATTTGAAGAAAATCCAACGATGTGGCTTCCTCACGTCCTCGCTCTACTGTGCGATAGCCTTTGCCTTTCTCGATCCGAAATTCCATTTCCAGCTTTCCACCTTCAGCGATGGTGGCTACATACTGAGTCTGATCGATGACTTCTACTTCACTGGGCAAATCAAAATGTGCCGCAGTGATTGTTGCTGGGCCACTAACAAGTAATCTCCCAATCTGGGGCTGCGAAGAATAGTTCTTTAGGATAACTTCCTTCATTCTCATGAGGATTTCCAGCACATCTTCCCGCACGCCCGGAACTGTGGCAAACTCGTGTGAAACGCCTGCAATCCGCACTGCTGTAACTGCTGTACCTTCTAGGTTAGACAGTAAAACCCGCCGCAGTGCGTTGCCAACCGTTGTTCCTTGACCGCGTTCTAGAGGTTCCAGAACAAATTTACTGTAATGGTTCCGACTTTCTTCAGTATTCGACTCTACACATTCAATCTGAAACTGCGCCACGGATGAGCCTCCCTTTTTCTAAGGTGCTGCTAGCAGACAAATCAATTGCCTCCCGAATTGAATTTATGTCCTGTAGATTATAGGTCTATCAAACTACTAGTATGAAATTACGGTATAGTTTGACGCTCCTATTGAGCTTTCAGGCGCTAATAATATTTTGGGTTCCCGAAGTTTAACAGCTTTCCCTACAGGAAAATCTGATTCGCTTTTGGTCGCCCAAGTTTTTACCGAATGACAGTTTGCACGTTATCCGCCCAAGCGGTCATTGTAAGTAACTTTACTTTCTTTGGTTGTAGCTTCTCGTCCTCAATGCCCAAGTCTTGGTATTTAAACTCGACGGCGCTTGGGTGGACGGCAGCCATTGTGAGGAATGGGGGTAATATCCCGAATGAGTGTAATTTCCAGTCCTGCTCCTTGAAGTGCCCGGATAGCGGTTTCTCTACCGGCTCCTGGCCCACTGACCATTACCTCAATCTGGCGCATTCCTTGATCTATAGCTCTACGGGCTGCACTTTCAGCAGCAGTTTGCGCTGCAAAGGGAGTTCCCTTTTTTGCTCCCTTAAAACCACTAGAACCAGCACTAGCCCAGGAGATGACATCTCCATTTTGATCGGTAATGGTGACAATGCTATTGTTGAAAGTAGACTGGATGTAGGCCATCCCACTTGGTACGTTCCGTTTCTGCTTCTTGCTCCCGGATTTTTTAGTTGGTTGTCTCGCCATACTTGTTTAGTTGATTTAAGGTAAAACTTGCTCTGATTAGCAAGCGTTGCAAATTTATTTCCCTGGAGCCTTCTTCTTACCAGCCACTGTCTGCCTTCTGCCTCGACGGGTTCTAGCATTAGTGCGAGTTCTTTGTCCTCTGACTGGTAAGCCCATGCGATGACGACGACCTCTATAAGTACCAATGTCAACTAAGCGCTTGATGTTCAAAGACTCCAAACGCCGCAAGTCGCCTTCAACTTGATAGTTGCTTTCTATTTCGCCTCGCAGGGCTGTCACATCGGCATCACTTAAGTCCTTAACGCGGGTGTCTGGATTCACACCAGTAGCCGCTATAATTTCTTGAGCGCGTGATAAACCAATTCCGTAGATATAAGTTAGACCGATTTCAACGCGCTTATCGCGTGGAAGGTCTACTCCGGCAATCCGTGCCACAATGAACTCTCCCTATTGTTTTCGCAATTACTGTTGGTTGGAAAAACGTGATGAATCGCGTTTTTTCGTTGTTAATAGATGATATGCGTGTTACAACTCACTCTGTTTGTAAGAGCGTTATCCTTGACGTTGTTTGTGCTTGGGGTTCACGCAGATCACCATGACGCGACCACGACGCTTGATCACGCTACACTTTTCACAAATTTTCTTGACTGAGGCTCTAACTTTCATGCCTTTTATTTTTTGACTCCAAATATTAAATTATAGCATTTTTAGGGAAAACAATCCACTAATTTGACTAGCAAACAGTCAAAAGGATGATTTTATGGTAAAATTCTCTACATCTACATATAGTTACTTCTTACGCAAGCGATAGGTAATTCTGCCTTTGGTCAAGTCGTAAGGAGTTAACTCTACCTTGACGCGATCGCCGGGCAAAATCTTGATATAGTTGCGGCGAATCTTGCCGGAAATGTGAGCTAGCACGTTAAATCCATTGTCCAAGTCAACGCGAAACATCGCATTGGGCAAGGACTCTGTAACCGTGCCTTCCATTTCAATCAAATCTTGCTTAGACAATTTGTTTTTTCCTCAACTCAACAATTTCGTGTTCAGTTGCAGCACTTCATCTGCAAGAGAACACATTTCAAGAAATATATCAACAGTTTATTAATATATCTTAGCTAAAATTGATCTGTTTCTTGGGAGGGCATGGGAGATTGGGAATTGGGGGAAGAATTACTGTAGCTCCTCCCCTACTCCCTGATCCTCAAGCGATTACCTTTTGCAGTTCAATAGTGACTTCTTCTTGGGACTGATTGCCATTGACTGTTAAAAGTTTTTGGCGATCGCGATAATAATCAATTAAAGGTGCAGTTTCAGCGCGGTACACTTCTAACCGACGACGAATCACCTCTTCGGTATCATCTTTTCGCCCTCTAGCTAGCAAACGTTCTACCACAACATCATCTGGCGCATCTAGATTAACTACCCTTTCGCCACTTTGATGTATTGTTACCAGCAATTCTTCTAGAAAAGCTGCTTGCGTCACTTTACGGGGAAAACCATCAAGAATCCAACCATTTTCTGCATCTGGTTGGTTGAGGCGCTCCTGTACCAAGTCCTGCACTAGCTGGTCAGGGACTAACTCGCCGCTATTTACATAGTTTTGAGCTTTGATTCCCAAATGAGTTTGCTCTTTCATAGCTTGTCTTAATATTTCCCCAGTAGAAATATGGGGAATATTTAAGTGTTCCGCCAATAATTGAGCTTGTGTTCCCTTACCAGCTCCAGGTGGTCCCAAGAAGATTAGTCGCGTCACTATTGTTTCACCATTCCTTCATAGCGCTGAGAGATTACATAAGTTTGGATTTGTCTCGCCGTATCAATTGCTACGCCCACTAAAATTAACAGAGAGGTAGCACCTAGTCCCTTAAATGTGGGTACTCCTAAAGCACTTTCGACACCGGTTGGAATAATAGCAACCAAGCCCAAAAAGATCGCACCCAAAAAGGTGAGTCGGTTTGAAACGCGCTCGATATACTCACTAGTCGCTTTACCGGGACGAATGCCAGGAATACTAGAACCCATTTTCTTCAAATTCTGTGCTACATCTACCGGGTTGAGAATCAACGAAGAATAGAAGTAGCTGAAGAAAATAATGGAAATCATGTAAACCAAGGCATAGACCCAAGAGCCAGAACCGCTTGGACTCAAATAAGTGTTAATTATATTTGCCAACTCAGCATTCTTGGCGAAATTTGCAATTAGCAATGGCAAACTTAGGATAGCTGCGGCAAAGATAATTGGCATTACGCCACCTTGATTTAGCCGCAAGGGTAAAAAGCTCCGTTGCTCTGCCAAAACTCTACGACCTACTTGGCGACGAGCCGAAATAATCGGGATGCGGCGCATTCCTTCTTGGACAACCACGATACCAACAATAGTTGCTAGGAAAACTAAGATTAGTACGATGACGCGACCCACTGTTTCCCGACCGCCGACTTGCACCAAATCGATAGTATCACCTAAAGCTTTTGGTAATGAGGCGACAATGTTGACAAAAATCAACAATGATGCTCCATTCCCAATTCCTCGCTCTGTAATGAGTTCTGATGCCCACATAACGAACATAGAACCAGCAGTCAGAGCGATCGCAGTTTCAGCTACAAATATTGGCCCTGGATTTAAGGCAAATTGCTGGAGAAAGAATGCTGAAAAAGCTGTACTTTGGAGAATTGCCCAACATACAGTGACATAGCGGGTAATTTGTGATATTTTCCGCCGACCCGCTTCGCCCTCATTTTTCTGTAAATTTTCTAAAGATGGAATCGCTGCGGTGAGCAATTGGATGATAATGGACGCATTAATAAAGGGTAAAATCCCTAGAGCAAAAACGCCCAAAGTCGAAAGTCCTCGCCCGGAGAATATATCCAATAAACCGAATATGGAATTATTGCCCGATATAGCTTCGGCAAATCTAGGTCTGTCAATCCCAGGTACGGGTAAGAAGATACCCAGGCGAACCAGAATTAAAACACCGACAGTGACAAGCAGCCTACCTCTAAGCCCGGCTGCTTGTGCCATCTGCATAAAAGTTTCTTGAGCCGTTGGGGCTTTATCTCGACTGATCATAGAGTGCTACCTTTATAGTGAAACAGGCGCTGACAGCGAGTTGGCTTACATTTAAGTGCGCTGTTCCGGCTCACTCATAAGACTTCACAACTCCCACCAGCTGCCTCAATTTTGCTACGAGCTGTACCTGTGAAAGCTGCCGCTTGTACCTTGAGCGGAGTGCCCAATTCGCCGTTACCCAAAATTTTCAATGGCCCTTTGACAGCAGTCAGAATACCTGCTGCTTTCAAGGAGGCTAAAGTGACTTCCGTATTAGCGGGAAGAGAGGCTAGCTTCTCTACATTAATCGTAGTGTAAATCTTTTGATTAACAATCGGAAAGCCCTTCAGTTTCGGTAAGCGGCGGTACAATGGCTGTTGACCACCTTCAAAACCGGGTCGAGTACCGCTACCAGAACGAGATTTTTGACCCCGCATACCTAGACCAGCACTGGCACCTTGACCAGCAGAAATACCTCTGGCTACACGCTTCTTGCGTTTCTTTGAGCCTTTTTGCGGCTTAACATCATGGAGTCTCATAAGTTACCAAGTTGTCATTTTTCGTTTCTCATTTGTCATTTGCCATTATCTAGGTTGTCATTTGTTCAGAACAAAGGACTACTGACTAAGGACAAATGACTAGTTAGATGTAGAGATTTTGAATAGGAATACCGCGATCTTCGGCGACTTCAGAAAGAGTCCGCAATGTAGATAAGGCATTGACTGCTGCTCTAGCATTATTGAGCGGATTGTTGGAACCAAGTTGCTTGGCTAAGACGTTACGAACTCCTGCCAATTCCAACACAGTCCGCACAGCACCACCAGCAATTACTCCAGTACCAGGTGCGGCTGGACGCATAATCACTTTTGCACCGCCACCTACACCATCAATGGGATGGGGGATGGAGTTAGATTTGGTGATTGGGATATCAATGAGATGTTTTTTGCCGTCGGCTACGCCTTTTTTGACTGCGCCGATTACATCTGAGGCTTTGCCTACTCCGACACCAACTTGACCGCGTTCGTTACCGACGACAACGATCGCTCGGAAACTGAGTTTTTTACCGCCTTTGACGACCTTGCTCACGCGGCGGATTTGGATAACCCGCTCTTGCCAAGTAGTTTCTTCTTTTTTGGCACGCTTTGTTCTACTTTTACGCTCTGTTGCCATAATTTATGCTCTGGTGAACGTCATTTGTCAGTTGTCATTTGTCATTTGTCTTTTGTCATTTGTCCAATGACTAATGACTAATGACCAATGACTTTAGAAATCTAAACCAGCTTCGCGTGCTGCATCAGCTAGGGCTTTGACACGACCATGATATAAGTTACCACCGCGATCAAAGACTACTTTGGTGATGCCTTTTTCTAGCGATCGCACTGCGATCAACTTACCAACTTGCACCGATGCGTCACAGTTTGCACCTGACGCTAAACTAGATTTCAATTCTGGTTCTAAAGTCGATGCTGCCACTATGGTTTGATGCTGACTATCATCAATTACCTGGGCATAAATATGCTCATTAGAACGGAATACCGCTAAACGCGGACGTTCTGGGGAGCCAACAACTTTGCCACGAACGCGTCGATGACGACGGTTTTTTGATTCTCTACGAGTAAGCTTCATTTCTACTTCTTACCACCCTTACCAGTCTTACCAGCCTTACGTCTTACCACTTCACCGGCATAGCGAATGCCTTTACCTTTGTAAGGTTCTGGTGGACGAACGGCGCGAATTTTTGCGGCTGTGTTGCCTACGATTTCTTTGTCGTAGCCGCTGACAATCACATTAGTGGTACCTTCGACTGCAAACTGAATCCCATCTGGTGGTTCAATTTGCACCTGATGGCTGTAACCCATGTTTAAAACTAGGTTACGCCCTTGAAGTTGTGCCCTGTAACCAACACCTTGGATTTCCAAACGGCGTTGAAAACCTTGGGAAACTCCCTCAACCATGTTGGCAACTAAAGTGCGGCTCAAGCCGTGCAGTTGCTTCGATGTGCGAGTTTCATCCCGACGATTTACGTGTAATGTTTCTCCCTCTTGAGAGAGTGAGACATTATCTCTGAGAGTGCGAGAAAGTTCTCCTTTCGGGCCTTTCACCACAATATTCGTACCATTGATCGCCACTTCAACTTTGGCGGGAATAGTAATTGGACGTTTACCAATACGAGACATTACTTTTTGTCCTTTGTTATTTGCCCTTTGCCTTTTGTTATTTGTCCTTTGTCCTTTGTCTTTTGTCCTTTGTCTTTCACTAAAAACAAATGACAAATGACTAATGACCAATGACTAATGACAAATGACTAATGACCAATGACTACCAAACGTAACAAAGCACTTCGCCACCCAAGTTCTGACGACGCGCTTCGCGGTCAGTCATAATTCCACTGGATGTAGAAATAATGGCAATGCCAATGCCGCCTAGTACTCTTGGTAATTCTTTTCTATTGGAGTAAACACGCAAGCCTGGCTTACTCACTCGCTTTAAGGCGGTGATTAGAGGCTGACGATTCTTACCCTTATATTTCAGGGAAATCACTAGGTTGTGTTTTACCCCTTCTTCTGCTTCTTCGATTTCAGCAATAAAGCCTTCCTCCCGTAGCACTTTGGCAATGCTGCGGGTCATTTTTGTAGCTGGCACTTGTGTAGTTTGATGCCGCGCCAGGTTGGCATTGCGGATGCGCGTCAGCATATCTGCAATTGTGTCGTTAGCCGCCATCGTTCCCTCTATAGATGAACTTACTGATCGCGAAAGGGCATTCCTAATTCTTTAAGTAAGGCGCGACCCTCTTCGTCGTTTTTTGCTGTGGTGATGATGGAAATATCCATCCCACGCACTTGATCAACGCTGTCGTATTCGACTTCTGGAAAAATTAGCTGTTCTCTCACACCCAGAGTATAGTTACCCCGTCCGTCAAAGCTTTTAGGGCTAACGCCGCGAAAATCTCGAATTCTGGGCAGTGATAGGCTAACCAGCCGATCGAAAAAGGCATACATCCGTTCGGCTCTGAGTGTCACCATGATCCCCACAGGCATCCCTTGACGAATCTTAAAGCCAGCGATCGCCTTTTTCGCCCGCGTCACTACTGGTTTTTGACCAGTGACAAGGGCAATTTCGTTGATGGATGCTTCCAGCGACTTGGCATTTTGAGCTGCTTCACCCAAACCTCGGTTAATAGTAACTTTTACCAACTTCGGTACTTGATGAACGTTGGTATATTGAAACTGATTAATCAGTTTGGGGACGATTGTCTCTTGATATAAGCTTTTGAGTCTTGTTGCTGCCATAGTTTTTTGTCCTGATATCCCTGGGCTTGGTCAGGGAACTTTTATTGTCCTTTGCTATTTGTCCTTTGTCTTTTGTTATTTGTCTTTATAACTAATGACCAATGACTAATGACTAATGACTATTTATCCAGAATCTCGCCAGTTTTTTTAAGTTTTCTGACTTTTTTGCCTTCTGAGGTAAAGGTATAACAAACACGACTGGCAACGTTTTGCTTAGTTGAATAAAGCATCACGTTAGAGCTATGAATTGGGAATTCTTGGGTGACAATCCGCCCTGATTCCCCTTCTTGCTGGGGTTTGACGTGCTTGGTCTTGATGTTGACACCTTTGACGATAACTTTACTCAGTTGGGGAAGTGCCTGGACAATTTCACCAATTTTTCCTTTGTCTTTACCAGCAATCACTTGTACGGTGTCGCCAGTTTTGACGTGCATTTTGTGGAATACTTTGGGCGTACCTTGTTTGGTTGCCATTAAAGCACCTCCGGAGCCAGAGAAACAATTTTGGTAAAGTTTTTATCGCGCAGTTCCCGTGCAACTGGGCCAAAAACCCGTGTGCCTCTAGGATTACCGTCTTTGTTGATAATCACAGCAGCGTTATCATCAAAGCGAATACTCATGCCACTGTCACGAGAGACAGCTTTACGAGTACGGACAATTACTGCTTCCACAACATCAGACTTTTTTACAGCCATGTTGGGTGTAGCATCTTTGACAACAGCGATAATTTTATCGCCGATAAAACCATAACGACGGTTGCCTCCGCCTAAGACGCGGATGCACATTAGTTTACGGGCACCGCTATTATCTGCAACATTTAGATAAGTCTGGGGTTGAATCACAATTATTCTCCCTTGTAATGTTGTTAGAAACTAACAACGATGAGGTTTAAGCAGGCTTGACGTTCAGGACTTCTGTGATTTTCCAGCGCTTAGTTTTGCTCAGGGGTCTAGTTTCCTGAATGCGAACGCGATCGCCTACTTTACACTTATTTTCTTCGTCGTGAACTTTATATCGTTGGGTGTTAACCACAATCTTGCCGTACTTGGGGTGAGGAGCGCGGTTTTCTATGGCAACTACCACAGTTTTTTGCATTTTATCGCTCACTACCAAGCCAACTCGTTCTTTAACTGCCATAATCTCCTACTTTTCTTCTTTAGCCGATTGACTTGCTGCCCGTTTACGTTCTGTTTCTAATGTCAGCAATTGGGCTAGGCGATGTCGAGCCTGTCTGAACTGGTGAGGCTTTTCTAATTGTCTTGTCGCTTTTTGCAAGCGCAACTGAAATAGTTGTCTTTTGATCGCAACAATTTCATCAGAGAGCTTTTCGTCACTTAATTCTCTAGCTTCTGAAATCTTGGGAAGAGGCATAAGCTACTCCTGCTCCTGTGGTTGAAAGCGCACAATAAACTTGGTTTTTATAGGCAGTTTAAATGAAGCTAAACGCATAGCTTCCCGGGCGATTTCTTCAGTCACTCCACCGATTTCAAACAAAATCCGTCCTGGCTTGACTACCGCTACCCAAAACTCTGGATTACCTTTACCAGAACCCATCCGGGTTTCAGCAGGACGCATGGTTACAGGTTTATCAGGGAAAATCCGAATCCAGATTTGTCCACCCCGACGAATATAACGGGTCATTGCCCGACGAGAAGCCTCGATTTGCCGGGAGGTGATCCAAGCAGGTTCTTGTGCTTGGAGTGCAAAATCACCGAAGTTGAGGGTGCTACCACGGGTGGCTAGTCCCTCCATCCGTCCGCGCTGTTGTTTGCGGAATTTAGTTCTTCTAGGGCTTAACATGGTTTGTTACTTGTCATTTGTCATTTGTCCTTTGTCATTTGTCATCTGCCATTTCCTAATGACTAATGACTAATGACTAATGACGATTTATCCTTCATTTGAGCGGTCTTCAAATTGCTGGCGACGACGTTGTTGTTGACGACGACGGGGTTCACGATCGCGATCGCGGGGGTCACGTTCGCGATCACGGCTTGCTGGTGGTAGCGGATCTGGTTCCTGTCCAGGAATAATTTCTCCCTTAAAGACCCAAACTTTGATGCCCAAAATGCCGTAAACAGTTTTTGCTGTGCAATAAGAGTAGTCAATGTCAGCCCGTAAGGTATGTAAAGGTACTCTACCTTCACGAGTCCACTCTGTCCGGGCAATTTCTGCACCGTTGAGCCGTCCGCTGACTTGGATTTTAATACCTTGAACACCAGCGCGTTGGGCACGCTGAATTGATTGCCGGACTACTCGCCGAAAGGAAACCCGGCGTTCCAATTGTTGAGCAATGTATTCGGCAATTAGATAGGCATCAGCATCAACTCGTTGAACTTCAACTACGTTAATGCGAATTTGGCGATTGCTACCCAACAGTCCTTGGAGTCCGGTACGCAAGGATTCTATACCTTGCCCACCACGCCCTACTACTACACCGGGTCTAGCTGTGCGTACTTCTAAGTCGATTTGGTCGGCTTTGCGCTCAATCCGCACTTCGGAAATTCCGGCGTTGTTTTGAGCAAGTCTACCCAGCTTTTGTTCTATGTATTGACGGAGTTTGTAGTCTTCTTGTAAAAGTTCTGGATAGCGGTCAGGAACAGCAAACCAACGGGATTGATGTTCATGTGTAATACCCAGGCGAAAACCAACTGGATGAATTTTCTGTCCCACGAATGCTTCCTCTAAGATTTCTTACTTTACGTAATTTATTCGTGTAAGCGTGCTTATTTTTCTGGTGCGGCTCCAACAGCCACAGTAATATGACACGTCGGTTTGCGAATTTGGTAAGCTCGACCTTGCGCTCTTGGCTGGAACCGCTTCAACGGTGGCCCTTGATCGGCGTAAGCCTGAGTAATCACTAGTTGAGTCCGATCTAACCCAGCGTTGTGTTCAGCATTGGCAGCGGCGCTTCTGAGAACCTTCAATATGGGTTCAGTGGCGCGATAGGGCATGAATTCCAGGATGATTAACGCTTCTCGGTAAGATCGCCCCCGGATTTGATCGAGTACCCGACGCACTTTGTAAGCCGAGATGCGGATAAAACGAGCGATCGCTTTTACTTCAGTAGTATTAGTAGCCATAATTTTCTCCAATTTTGTCATTTGCCATTTGTCACTTGTCACTTGTCTTTAGCTAATGACTAATGACTAATAACTAATGACTACCTACCCGCTTTTTTGTCGCTTTTTCCATGACCTCTGTAGGTGCGTGTCGGGGCAAATTCACCCAACTTGTGTCCTACCATCTGTTCATTTACAAAAACTGGAACGTGTTGTCGTCCGTTGTGAACAGCGATGGTATGACCTACCATTAGGGGCAAAATTGTTGAAGCTCTTGACCAAGTTTTAATAACTTCTTTTCTGTTGTTGTCGTTGAGCTTTTCAATTTTCTTTAAGAGATGATCCGCAACGAAAGGACCTTTTTTTAGAGAACGACCCATAGTTCAATTTTGGATTTAGGATTTAGGAATTAGGATTTAGAATTTCGGATTTTGGATAATTAGGTGTCCAAGCAGGTTTCACAAATTTTCAATGTTCACAAGTAGACCCCAATCTAAAATCCAAAATCTAAAATCTAAAATTCTATGATTCACGACCACCGCGACCGCGTTTAGAAGACTTACGGCGACGACGCACAATGAATTTGCTGCTAAGTTTCTTGCGATTCCGTGTCTTCGCGCCCAATGTAGGTTTACCCCAAGGTGTAACAGGTCCCGATCTACCGATAGGAGCCCTACCTTCACCACCACCATGTGGGTGATCCACTGGGTTCATGACGCTACCTCTAACCTTCGGACGGCGACCTTTCCAGCGATTGCGTCCTGCTTTACCTGCACTCAGGTTTCTCGCATCGGTGTTGCCCACTTGCCCAATGGTGGCGTAGCAATCACGTCGGATTAAGCGGACTTCTCCCGAAGGCAACTTGAGAGTTACATAATCACCTTCTTTTGCCACAACTTGAGCGCTAGCACCAGCAGCACGCACGATTTGACCACCTTTACCAGGAGTCATTTCTACGTTGTGAACACTAGTACCCAAGGGAATCCGCGATAGAGGTAAAGCATTACCATCTTCAAAGGGAGATTCGGGCCCAGAAATAATTATTGTTCCAACTTTCAATCCATTGGGATGAAGGATGTACCGCTTTTCGCCATCTTGGTAATACAAAAGGGCAATTCGGGCATTGCGGTTAGGATCGTATTCAATTGCTGCGACTTTGGCAGGAATATTATGTTTATCCCTTTTAAAATCGATGATCCGGTAAAGTTGTTTGTGTCCGCCACCCCGACGACGACTGGTAATTCGCCCTGTATTATTCCGACCTTTGGCACGATGCTTTGAGGTCGTTAGGGATTTTTCTGGCTCGGTTTTTGTGATTTCCGCAAAGTCAGAAACTGTAACTTGGCGAGTGCTGGGGGTATAAGGGCGATAAGAACGAGTACCCATAATCTATTTTGGATTTTGGATTTTTGATTTACTTAATTTCGGATTTTGAATTTTGGATTTAATGAGTGTTTAACTAATTGCGACCATCTTTGGTATTTATTCAGTAAACTCCTCAATCTAAAATCTAAAATCTAAAATTCCTAGACTTCTGGGAATAGAACTTGTCTAATCTTGTCTTCATCCCCAGGTGCGACTGTAACAATGGCTCGCTTATATTGGGGCTTATAACCGATAAATTTACCAACGCGCCGCTTTTTACGTGGTGGTAAGTTGGTGTTGACTTTTACAACCTTGACCTGAAATAAGTCTTCGATCGCAGCCTTGATTTCTGGCTTAGATGCCTTTGGAATTACTTCAAAGGTGTACTTATTTTGCTCCATCAAGATAGTCGCCTTCTCGGTGACTATTGGGCGACGTACTAAGTCGGCAAGGTCGCGGGGGTCAAAGCTAGGCACTGTAGACCTCCTGAATTTTTTCTAGGGCTGATGCCGTAACTACAATTTTGTCAGCGTGCAGTAAATCAAAAACATTTAACTGGTTGGCTGCAATTAGTTTTAAATTTTCAATGTTGCGGGCTGACAAATAAACATTATCTGTATCCGCAATTTCAGACAAAATTAACAGTGCCTTGCTTTCTGGCACTACTCCCCAACGAGCAAGGGCTGCCACTAAGTCTTTTGTCTTCGGGCGAGATAGCTCGGTGCTAAATTCTTCTACTACGATCAAGTCGTCAATACGACCGACAAATGCTGTCCGCAGTGCCAAACGTCGCTCTTTGCGGTTCAACTTCAGGTCGAAGTCTCTAGGCTTTGGCCCAAAGATCACACCACCACCACGCCACAATGGTGAACGAATAGACCCTGCACGAGCGCGACCAGTACCTTTTTGTCGCCAAGGTTTACGGCCACCGCCTCTGACTTCAGCACGAGTTTTTGTACTGGCATTTCCTTGACGAGCATTAGTCAATTGCCGTACTAAGGCGCGGTGTACGATATGAGACGCTGTTTCTTCTTTGGCAACGCGCAACTCGAAGGTCGTCTCACCGACCTGTTCTCCTTGCCAATTTTTAACTACGCTTTCAACCATCTTTGTTATTTGTCCTTTGTCTCTTGTCATTTGTCATTGGTCTTTTGCCATTTGTCTTTAGCCAATGACTTTTGACTAATGACTTTTGACTAATGACTTTTGACTATCCCACTACTTTTGCAGGTACAACACTTACTAGAGCACCTGGTTTACCAGGAATTGCTCCCTTGATTAGCAATAAATTGCGTTCTGCATCAACTCGCACTATGGTCAACTTACGGATTGTGATGCGTTTACCACCTAAACGCCCTGCCATCCGCTTACCTGGATAGACACGACCTGGTGTTGTACCAGCACCAATAGAACCTGGCGCTCTGTGGTTTTTGGAACCGTGTGACATGGGACCACGACCAAAGTTGTTGCGCTTCTGGTTTCCTGCAAAACCGCGACCGATGCTTGTACCGACTACATCGACAATTTGACCCGCACTAAAAATATCTGCTTTAATCTGTTGACCTAAAGCATAATCACTAGAACTATCAGTGTGATATTCATTTAGGTGACGCAATGCTGGGGCAGATGATTTCGCCAAATGACCCAGTAGTGGTCTGTTTAGTGCCTTTGGTTTAACTTCGCCAAAACCAACTTGAATGGCAAAGTAACCGTCGGTTTGTTTCGTTTTAACTTGTGTAACAGTGCATGGCCCTGCTTGAATGACTGTCACAGGAATAGCTACTCCTGCTTCGTCAAATATTTGGGTCATGCCCAGCTTGGTGCCGAGAATACCTACAGACACAGTAACTGGTTCTCCTTTCTACTTGCTGACCTTGGAATTGGACTCTAGAGGACACGCTTTGTACGCATCAGTTTAGGCTGAGTTAGCCTGCGAAATTTGGAATGGTTTCAGTAAACCAGTCCAAATACTTTGGGACACAACAAACCGTGTCCGTACTGCTTGGTGAATCTGTTTAGCTTCACTCAATAGATCACCAGAACAGCTACAATTCTCTTCCATTTGGGAAGGAGTAACTTCTGGAATCAATGCAAGGCGCTACAGCTTTAAGCTGTGTGCAGCAATGCTTTCGTCCAAGCAATTGCTCTGGCACTTTCTGGAGGCAGCGCTGTCGGCGGGTTTTCCGATTTGTGTACGCCCTAATGACGGTTTCCCGGAGGTTGGCTACTGCCGTGTTGCAGTTGGACTTAAGCGGTTTTTACCACCCAGTATCCGTTAACTGAGACTGACGTAATGCCATGAAACCAACATTGCTGCTCAGTTTTACTTCCTTAAATACCTTAAACTATTGTTTAAGATTTCGCCTGCTTTTTCAGAGGCACGGGAGCAAATTCACTCTGGAGCTTAGGATTGGCTTTGATTGTTCATCCATAAGCTCCAATGTTGACCTGAAAGCTTTCTTAGTTTACCAGTCTATGATCAATCTGAGTTATATTATCCAACTTGGATTAAATTATCAGCTTTTAATGCTAACACTACCTCAGAATGACAGTAAAAAGTTTATCTAATTTGCGTGTTTGGTCACAATCTAATAATATAAATTATTTATTTATGTTTGTCCAGTAATTTATAGAGTTATTTTTAGGGAGTAGGGAAGAACAGGGAAGCATGGGGCAAAGGGAGAATAAAAAATTATCTCTTTCCCCTCTGCTCCCTGCTCCATGCCCCTCTGCCTCTTCTCAATACCCAAAGAAAATGCTTTTAATCTATCAGTTCAGGGTAAATAATAGAGATATCTAAGTGGGATACGACGAAAATCTATGGCACTAATTACCACTGGCAACGGTTTAATCCGCGATCTGGAAAAATTTGGCGCTCTTGGAGTGTATGTACCTCTGGAAGGGGGTTATGAAGGTAGATATCAGCGCCGACTACGCGCTGCTGGATATACCACCCTCCACATTACTGCCAAGGGACTGGGCGACGTAGCTGCCTATCTCACAAGAATTCATGGAGTCAGACCTCCTCATCTTGGAAAAAAAAGCACTGGTAGCGGTGCGGCAGTAGGTCAGGTGTACTATTTGCCACCAATTCTCAATTCTCATCTAGAACAGCTACCACCAAAGTCAAAGGGGCTGGTTTTGTGGATTATTGAAGGGCATATTCTTTCTAATGAGGAACTTGAGTATTTAACGAATTTGCCTCAGCTAGAACCACGAGTGAAAGTAGTAATTGAGAGAGGTGGCGATCGCTCTTTCCGTTGGACTTCTCTAGAAAAAACTCTGTTAGCTAGTTAGTCCTTTGTCATTAGTCATTAGTCATTGGCTTATAACTAATGACTGATGACTCAATCCAATTAATATTTCAAATAATGCTGAGTCGAAAAGCACAAGATGCAAATAATCGGCGGGAAGTTTGGTAAATAAATGCTGTATCTAGACGAATTTGCTTAACGCCCATCTGATGAAGGGTACGTCAGGTTTTGTCGTGGGGTGAATCAACTTTCTGGAAATTGTTGCAGAAACGGTAGAAGTGGTCATCTGAAATGGTTCTAATATTTAGAGACTACGGCAAAAGGCTTTCTGATTTTGAGGAAGAAATTTTAGTTCGCTGCCCCAATGCAATCACACTGCCAAAATCTTGACTGTAAACTCTGAACAATCGAGTCCCAGTTCAATCAAAAGAATTATCTGTCAGCACTGTGGCTATACAAAACAACAGCCAAAGGATGGGCGGCGAAAAGCCGCATTGCTGTTGTGGCAAAACAATTACAAGGCTAAAAGAAATTCTAGCTATGGAATATTAGACCATTTTTTTGGCTTGCCTCTGTGGTTACAAACCTCCTGTTGCGGTCAGGTGCTATGGGCGTATAATGAAGCACATTTGAACTTCTTGGAAAATTATGTTCAATCAAGGTTGCGAGAACATTTGCCTGATGACACATTAGGCTGGCACAATGGCAGTCTTGCCAGTCGCCTACCCCGATGGATAAAGTTGACGCAGCATCGAGAAAAAGTTTTACAGAAAATTCAACAATTAAAACAGAGGTTGTAATTAAGGTTTTAATCCTGCTGGTGAGCGAATTTATAACCACCTTACAGAGAAAGTGCGATCGCAATCACTAGCAAAATTGGTATCGTGTACCAAGGAAACTGGGATAAGCATAAATTATCCCGATCGACGAGAGCGCCACTATCCCCAGTAATATGAATTCTAAATAGTTATTATAGTTACCACTAATCCCTGAGCCGGGTTTGATAGAACTACCCAGACCTAAGCCAAAAGCTAAAATGTATATCAGTGGAGATATTAAGCCTGATGCAGTCAAGACTAGGCATATTGAAAAGAGAGATAAAACTTTAGACCACTCCCTGCAAAATGGACGTGAAGGTGATTAAGCAACAATGAGACGTAAACCCACTGGTAGATCGACTACTACTTCTAAACCCTCTATTTTCCAATCCCCTATGTTTAACCTCTTCACCATCGCAATTATGGGAGGGGTGTTGATTTTAGGAATTGGGATTGGCATTGCTTTTAGTTCTACAACTACGTTAGCCCCTTCAAATGTGGCTTCGCGTGAATTCATTGACACCAAAGCACCAAACCCGGAAATTTGTGTGCAGTACGGAGCTAGCGCGATGGTGATGGACGCTAGACTGTTCGTTACTCTAAACCCTTTTAATGTTTATGTTGCCCAACCGAGTATGCGTCCTGGATGTGTGATCCGACAAAATAACTGGGCGCTTTTAGAGAATCGGAAGCTGGTGACATCCGATCAGGTAAGAGATTGCAAAAATCGCCTGAATACTTTTGGTTTCACAGGTAACTTGGACAGTGGCCAACCTGATATTAGGTGTATATATCAGAATGAAGCTGCTCAAAACTTCTTTACGGCTCAACCAGGAGCAGTTGGAACACCTCAAGAAACGGATAGATTTTGATTTGGGTATTGGGGTTAGGGAAGAGGTGACAGCTGACAGGTAACAGGGAGTAATCTGTACCCTCTAACCTGTACCCTATTCTCTTCCACAGTCCCCAGCGATCGCATCTTCAAAATCAGATCACTCGTACTCATCACGTATAATGGTCAAACCTAAAGCTTTGTAGGCACTCAGCATATTATTAGATACTGTTGGTGCTGTTACTAAGTAAGTCAGGGCATGAATTGACTCCACGAGATAAGGAGCAGCCGTGTCTAATTTTTCTGCTGTCACTAATCCTACTACCTCGGCCGAGCCAGCAATCATGGCTCGTTTGACGTGGGCTTCGTCTAAGTTAGGTACACTAATCCCAACTTCTGGATGTAAACTGCAAACTCCCAACATACACAAATCTGCACGAATCATCCGTAAAGTCTCAATCGTGACAGTACCCACATTCACCAAGGCTTTTTTGTAAAGTTGTCCACCTAACATCACAACCTCTATATGGGGATGCTCTGCTAAAGCAACTGCTATTGGCGGACTATTTGTGATCACTGTTGCGTGCAAATCTATGGGCAAATGACGGGTTACTTGGAGAGTTGTTGTACCTCCATCTAAAATCACCACCTGGCCTGTACAAACTAATTTTGCTGCTGTCCGAGCGATCGCTTCCTTTTCTTTTGGCGCTTGCTTTTGGCGATCGGCATAACTGGCGGTGGCTGGAGATTTGAGGAGCGCTCCCCCATGAACGCGCTGCAATAGTCCCGTTTCTGCCAGTTCTCGCAAGTCCCGGCGAATCGTATCCTCAGAAACTTTGAGAACAGCACTAAGTTCTGTCGAAAGTACCTTTTTATCACGACGCAGAATTTCTAAGATGAATTGTCGTCGTTCCGCAGTTAGCATAATTAATTTTCCTGAAATTGCGTTTTTGACCTTGAAATTGCGTGTTTGTGAGTTTATACTTATTGATATGCAA
This sequence comes from Nostoc sp. UCD121, assembly GCF_014222285.1. GTDB lineage: Bacteria > Cyanobacteriota > Cyanobacteriia > Cyanobacteriales > Nostocaceae > Nostoc. The sequence goes on along the minus strand of NZ_JACKZS010000015.1, from coordinate 11,220 downwards.
GTTTTTGTACGGTAATCCGTAACTTCAATTGAATTCAAGCACATTCATGCACAATCGAATGTATTGATTTTGGCATTTGATGAAATCACTCGGAACCATTGTGGTTCCAAGTGGTTGACTTGAGCTTGGATAATTATTGCCCAATCTGGGTTTTAACAATTTTTTTGTAGTGCGATCGCGCATCCCGTCTGTTCAAATTGTTTTTTATTCAATCAATAAACCATGACTATTATTAATACCCAATTTCCGATTGATCTCGGTGCTTACCAATTTTTAGCGCTCAATCCAGCAAATTCCAGCCTCACCGCCCAACAGCGAGAGACTCTCAAAGCGAATATTCAACTTTGCCGAGATGCGATCGTCTTTTTTACAGCAACTGGCGCTGCTAGCGGAGTGGGTGGCCATACTGGTGGGCCTTATGATACAGTGCCAGAGGTGATGATCCTTGATGCTTTTTTCCGGGGGGCATCAGAGCAATTTGTACCGATTTTCTTTGATGAAGCAGGACATCGAGTCGCCACCCAATATCTAATGGCAACGTTGCATGGTGACTTACCTGCCGAGCAACTTTTACACTATCGCCAAGCACATTCCCATTTACCAGGACACCCCGAATTAGGGCTAACTCCTGGTGTGAAATTTAGTTCTGGCCGCCTGGGCCATGTTTGGCCTTACATTAATGGTGTGGCAATGGCGAATCCAGGCAAGGCTATTTTCTGTCTCGGTTCTGATGGATCGCAGCAAGAAGGTAACGATGCTGAAGCTGCTCGCTTGGCTGTTGCGCAACATCTCAACGTCAAGCTGATTATTGATGACAATGATGTAACGATCGCTGGGCATCCTTCTAAATATTTACCTGGTTTCAGTGTCGCCAAAACTTTAGAAGGGCACGGGTTAAAAGTACTTCAGGGAGACGGGGAAGACTTAGACGATTTATACCGTCGTCTTTGTGAAGCCGTGAATACTCCCGGAGCGATCGCTATTATCAATAAACGTCCGATGTGTCCTGGGATTGAAGGTTTAGAAGGCTCCACTCATGGTCATGATGTAATTTCTGTAGATTTAGCAGTTAAGTATCTAGAATCTCGTGGACAAACTACGGCTGTCGAATACCTGAAGAGTATTGAGAAACCCAAGCAAACATATACATTTCTCGGTTCCAGTGACAAATGGGGCGCTAACCGCAATGTATTTGGTGAAGCCGTGGTGGGTGTCCTCAGTCGCATGAGTGAGGCGGAGCGTAAAGAAAAAATTAAGGTCATTGATAGTGACTTGGAAGGCTCCTGCGGTTTGAAGAAAATTCATGATACATACCCGGAGATATTTATTCCCTCTGGCATCATGGAGCGGAGCAACTTTTCTGCTGCGGCTGGATTCGGGATGGAGAAGGGCAAGCAAGGTATTTTTGCGACTTTCAGCGCCTTCTTAGAAATGTGTATCTCAGAAATCACGATGGCGCGACTGAACTATTCCAATGTTCTGTGTCACTTTTCTCACGCGGGTATAGATGACATGGCAGATAACACCTGCCACTTCGGTTTAAATAACATGTTTGCCGACAATGGCTTGGATGATGGCTACGAAACACAGTTGTACTTCCCGGCAGATGTTAATCAAATGACAGCTTGTGTAGAAGCTATATTCTTTGAGCCTGGACTGCGGTTTATTTTTTCCACCCGTTCCAAAGTGCCCAATATTCAGGACAGCAACGGCAATGACTTATTTGGAAGTGGCTACAAATTTGTTCCCGGTAAAGACGAGGTTGTAAGAGAGGGAACACAAGGCTACATCGTTAGTTTTGGTGATGCTCTCTACCGTGCTGTTGATGCTGTAGAGCGTCTTAAGCAAGAAGGGTTAGACGTTGGTTTAATTAATAAACCAACTTTAAACGTTATTGATGAAGAAATGATTACCAAAATTGGTAATGCTCCTTTTGTGCTTGTAGTAGAAGCCTTCAACCGGCGAACAGGCTTAGGCAGCCGTTTCGGTTCCTGGCTGCTAGAGCGGGGGTTGACTCCCAAATATGCTCATCTTGGAACTCATAAAGAAGGTTGCGGTGGTTTGTGGGAACAGTACCCATATCAAGGTATCGATCCAGTGAGCATTATCAACAAGGTGAAGGAGTTAGTTGGAGGATAGTAATAGCTAGAAGCACAACATTATTAGGGCATGGCGCATAGTAGATGGGGCATTGGTTCGATTTTGCATGCCCAATGCCCAATTTTTATTTAGTTTTGGGTAAAGGTTGGCCAAACTCGATTACCTGGGGATTGGAAACATTGGGGATTGTTGGAACTGGAAATTCTGACGTAACAGAAGGAGGAACGCTATTTAAGTTACCGGGTTGATTTGGGAAAGAAGGAGGGGGAAGAATCAAAGCAGGTTGTTGAGAGGATGTATTAGAAGTTAGGGGAGGTACGGTGACAAAAGGTTGCCCTGAGTTATTAGTAATTGTTGAGGGTAGGTTATTTGATATAGGCGGAACTGTGAGTAAGGGTGCTTGTAGATTAGTTGTGGTTACAGGTAGGTTAGTAGGCGGCTTTTGAGGTGTTTGAGGTTGTTTCTTGGGTGAAGGTGCAGATTTTCCTGGTTTTGCGGCAGTAGTTTTACCAGAACTAATTGGACGTAATACCCAGCGAGTGGAGTTTTTTCGGGAAACTGGTTGCAGTTGTACCTGTTTAGGATTAAAAGTAGTCCCTGGAGCTAAATCTAAGACAATGCGTGTGTCATTTGCATTCAGTTGAGAAACGCGAATGCTTTTGATTGCTCCAGAATAATTTTGTTGTGTGGTAACTTTGCCCAACTTGGTATTCGGTAAATCTACAACAAGCCGAGAGGGTTGGGCTAAGTAAAAATAACGGGGGTTTGTGCCTGCTGAAAGGTTGATTTCGAGTTGCTGTGTTTTTGGGGAAAAACGCCAATTATCTAGCTTTGCTACTGGTGTAGCAGCAGTAGTACAAGTTTCAAGGGCGATCGCTGCACAAAAGCCTAATAGACTGATGTTAAATATCTGCTTACGCCATTGGCAAAATTGCCTAGTCTTTAGTCCCTGATCCATTCTTTTTATCTGCTCCATAAAACCCATACAATGCGCTCACATTGCTGTTTACTTCGCGCTTTAAATCCCTAGACGCGATTCATCGCGTCTCTACCTCACCCCCAATTCAATTAGCTTTTTCGGGCACAGCAGTAAATTTTAGGGTTTGTGGAATGCCATTTACGCTTAATTGACCTGTCATATTACCTTTATCCACAAGTTGCATTTGAATTGTGACTAAATTCAGAGGATCGTTTTGAGGGCGAGGAATATTACAAAGGATTGATCTACCAACTTTTCCAGATAAATTTAACTGTTGATTTCTGAATATGCCTGCCAGAGAGTGCTTTTCGTCAGTATCGGCGTTAGCGTTTGCCGGTAATACAGAGGCATTTAAGTAAATACCCGACTGCTGAATGTTTAACGTTAGAGTATCCGATTTTTCACAGTTCGGCAAATTCTCTGACAGGGTTAGACGATATCTACCGTTCACGGGCGGAGGAGCCTTAAGATTGTTTTCCCCGTAAACGGTTACAGTTTTAAACAACAGTAGTACTGAAGTTATTGCTACTCCGTAAAAAGCCAAAGATTTGAACTTGAAATGATTCATAATTTCAATTCCTCAATGTTGGCTCTTGACTACTAACTTCAGGCAGCATAGAGGCAAGGTGAGCGGTAACTTGACTGTAGCGGCGGGTAATCAGCAGGGAAGAACGACATTGGATAGCTAGTTGATCTGTATATCTTCCCAAGGTTTGGCGTTCGATACCCCAAGTGCGGCTGGTGCCAGCAATAGTTAAGTCAACACCTTCTGAGGCTTGAATTACAGCTTGGATTGGTTCTGGGGCTTCGACAATTTTAATTTCAATGCGATCGCTTACACTGGTGGGCAACTGCTCCATCATCGTGTGCAGTTCGTAACTCAATTCTTCTCTAGTGTGATTTGCTGCTATTTGTAATATTTGCAACATACAAGTCTCACTATTGATTAGCAGTCTTAGAGCTAGTATTAGTGCTAAATCATCATGGATATTTGCAGAATAAGGTACAAGTAGACTCTCTAATCGCTCTTTGCCTTTGTCTACAAATACTGCTACATCTACTGGGGCGGTGGTAAGTATTTGTCCGACTCGTCCACCTAAACGATTACTACTAAAAGCTGGTCGATGCCAGCCTACGAGAATTAAATCAACTTGTTCTAATGTGGCAATCTGTGCCGTTTCGCGGGCAACGTTGCTGGAGATGCGAACGATAGGATGCACACAAGAACGAGTTTCTGACGGTTCGAGAGTATTAATTAATTCTTCTAGTTGACGGCGGCGCTGGGCGATTAATCTGTCTGCTTCAACTGGGGTACTTTCAAAGGCATAGTCTTCTTGAAATTCAATCAGGCTAAGGGGGTTAACAACGGCAGGATATCGGTAATTGAGAGCAACACCAACTGCGGGCTGTGCCAAGGCTACTGCCAACTGTACTAAACCTTTTTGCGTACTTGGATTAGCCACTGGTACCAAAATTCGGAAAGGATGAGGGTAAGTTTCACCTCCAGCAGAGGTATCTATACCTGTTTCTGCTTCCGACTCCGGTTCCACCATATCTAACCTGATCAGCTTCTTCGGATATGTCCATTCCAGCAGTGGCGAGGTCATGAATGTAGTTACCAATGCCATAATTACCAGCATGGTAAATATTAAAGGGGAAATTACCCCTAACTCTAGACCAATATTTAGCACTATCAGTTCGGTCAAGCCGCGAGTATTCATTAACCAACCGAGTGCCGAGGCTTCCCGTTTACTAATGCCACTAACACGGGCTGCGACATAAGTGCCAACATATTTGCCTGCGATCGCTACTCCTAAAACCAACGCACACAAAAGCCACAATTCTGGACGGTTGAGCAAACCAATCTGTGTCTTTAAGCCACTGTAGGCAAAAAATATAGGTAGTAAGAATATCAAAACAAAATCTTCGGTTTTTACTGCCAATTCCCGCACTAAATCTTCATTTTTGGGCATTGCGGCTCCCAGTAAAAATGCCCCAAAAATTAAGTGAATCCCAATTAATTCGGTAATTAATGCCGACGCAACCACACCCATATAAATTCCAGCTAGCAGCAATTGGCTGAGTCTTCCCGCCAGCAGGTAGTGTTTGGCAAGGCGTTGCAGGAACCAACGTCCCGCCGTCAACATCAAGCCGATGTAAACTATGCTGGCGATAATTGTGGGTATGGCACCAGCAAAGTCACCAGTTCGAGCAACTGCGATCGCAACTGCCAAGAGACACCAAGCTGTTACATCGTCTACGGCTGCACAAGTTAGCGCCAAGGTTCCTAAACGTGTTCCTTGTAAATTGTTTTCAGTAATGATTCGCGCCAACACTGGAAAGGCAGTAATCGACATTGCCGCCCCCAAAAACAAGGCAAAGGCAGTGAAGGATACACTTGCATTAGAAACTAGGGGATAAAGAATCGCAGCTAGCAATGTTCCCAAGGAAAATGGCACTAAAATACTGACATGAGAAGTTAAAACAGCTACTTCTAATTGCCCACTAAGATATTTTGGATTTAGTTCTAGCCCAATCAGAAACATGAAAAATATTAGTCCCACCTGAGACAAAACATTTAAAAAAGGAATAGTTTCTGGTGGAAACAAGGTAACTGCTAAATGGGGGGCAACTAAACCAAATAAAGATGGGCCGAGCATAATTCCGGCAACAATCTCACCAATTACCAAAGGTTGTTTAATGGAACGGAATGCTAGCCCTACTAACCGTGAAAGTCCAATAATAATCAGTACTTCAACCAGAACGAGAATAACTATGTGCATGGTTTCCTCACAATTAACTATCTGGTTTCTCTAAGATGAATCTTTAAATGGTCTGAAAATGTCAAGTTCATTAGATACAACCAAGATTAATTTGTACTTAGTTGTAATGTCAATTACTGAGAGGATGCACTTGAAGAGTTGAAAAATGAATTTTGATGATTTTAGGAGATAAATTTAGAATAACTGCCGAATTGCCGATACAAAAAAATAGATAATTGGGATTGGTTTCGTAGTATTCGTTAAAAGCGGGCACAAACAAATTAGCCGTCATAGCTTAGAGTCTAAGCGGATAATTTTACCCAACTCCTATGTAACTAATATCAGTTAATTGGTACTTAATTTTATATTTATCTTTGCTTAAGCAGAAGGCTTATCATAGCTTGTACCATGCAATAAAAAGGCAATCAGTGGTGATGCCATGAGTGTCGTAATGACTGCCATAATAACCATTATAGTGAATAAAGTTGGGGTAATTATACCTTGTTCAAGGCCAATATTAAGGATGATTAACTCCATCAAACCACGAGCATTCATGAGAGCGCCGATAGTTGCAGATTCACGCCAATTTTCCCCGGCTAACCTTGCAGCCAACATACAAGCAACACCTTTACCAAGAATTGCGATCGCAATAATTAACAGCGTAATTCCCCACAAAGTAGGCGTGTTTACCAATCCAATTTGAGTGTTCAGTCCAGAGAAGACAAAAAATATCGGTAGCAAAAAAGAAGTAGTTAAAAACTCAGTATATTGGCGAATTTGTTGGGCGAATTCTCCGCGTGGTGTTACTGCTCCCAGCACGAAAGCACCGAATATTGCATAGATGCCTGTAATATCGGTAAACCATGCACAAAACATCAAAATTATCAACATCAAAGTCAGAGTTTGTCTGTTCACACCTGCATCGCGTTTTGTCATCCGTGTGAACACTCTCAGTAGAGGTTGACCAAGAAAAATTGCAAATAGTACGTAACAAATACCACCACCAATTGCTAATATGGCAATGCTCAGAGAATTTTTCACGCTAGCAAGGACGATTGCTAGCAAACACCAAGCAACTGCATCATCTACCGATGCTGCACCTAAAGCTAAAGTCCCAAAGCGGGTTTGTGCAAGACCGCGTTCGTAAAGAATGCGAGCTAACATGGGAAATGCTGTAATTGTCATCGACGCACCCAGATACAAAGCGGCTGACCAAGGCATTACCTTTGGTTGAAAGAAATCGCCATTGTGATAAAACCAAAAAGATGCGATCGCTCCTAAAATAAAAGGAGTGATAATTCCGGCAGCAGATAGCAGACTTGCACTTTTGATATGATGTTTTAAGAGTTTAGTGTTGAACTCTAAACCAATTAAAAACATATAAATTACTAACCCAATCTGGCTGATAGCATATAGAATCGACATGGATGGATTGGGTATCTTGAGTCCTACAGCAGTGATGATGGGAAGTTTAGGAAAAAGCCATTGCTGAAAATCCGGTGCAATCAATCCCAAAAGTGATGGCCCTAGCATTACACCTGCAATCATTTCGCAAACAACATCGGTTTGACCAAGATAGCGCCGTCCTAAAATGGTGACGATGCGACAAGTAACTAAAATAACTGTGAGTTGTAAAAATAGCTGAATAACCAGATCAAAATTTGACATTGCACTTCCTTAATATGCGTCTCTGCATTGAAAAATCTTTTCAGACTCCAAAGCTTGTCCTGTTTTTCTCATAGATGACTACATCAGCACAAGTGCTAATTTTAGAAATATTAAGATAGTTGCTTTTAATTTGATAGCAACTGCCCTATTCTTCGTAAAAACAGATACAACTTTGTGTCAATACAACATATTGCATCCAAACTGAAACCGCCACATACAGCAGCAACTTTATAAGGTACAGATGATTTTAAGGGCACAGTCAACTGAACGCGAAATGGGCAGTTATAAACCGCATCTACACAAACAAAACCTTGATTTTACCTTAGTCTACGCAGGCGGACTTTGCCTGTATAGCTGCGTAAAGCCTTCTCTAAGAGAGGCTGCGCCAACGGCATAGCTTCACTTAACGCGTCAGCGTGCCGGAGGCTCTATTCCATTTGCCAAGGCTTAAGTTGATACTTCATTTACCTGAAAAACGCTGTATTAGTTAATTTTTACAAACCGATGTATTTGCATAACAATAACATTTACGCAATAACTCTCTAAAACTCTTATTCCTTCTCTACAAGACCCTATGCAATTTACAACCACTCCCCACCCCGGAAACGCCAACGAAGGAAAATAATTCGCATCAGGCTTTGGGAACTAATAAAAACTGCTAGCCACACGATGCTATAGTGCAATAAAAAAACTGCTAACGGTAATTCTTCTTTCGGTAAAGGTATTGGTAAAAAGCCAAATAGTTTTACTCCACAGAACACAAATACAAATTCCCATATCCCAGCTAATAATTGATAAGCTGCGGGCCAATCCCTATCCCATCGGGATTTTTGGAGATAGTTATAAAGCACATCCCAACCTAAGCCAAATATGGCGACATAACCAAGTATCCAAAAATAAACCGAGTTAGCACCAGGGCCAATCCAACCCATTGCAAAAGGCAAAGACACAAGTACGCCGACAGTTACAAGTAATAATAATCGAGTTTGCCAACGACCAAATAAAGTTGGTGTCATAGGAGTGCTGAGTGCTGAGTTAGGAGTAATGAGTTAGGAGTAATGAATAATATAGATAAATTAGAGTTTTTATAGATAGATTTTGACTCGCTTCATTAAAAAATTAGGAAGATTGTGGTGCTTTTTGCGAAGATGGCAAATATGACAATCTTGGCTAATTTTAAAGCACCAACACATCTATTATTAATTAGGATTGTTTAAGATGATAATTAAATTGAGAATGGTAAGCTGCATTGGCAAAGCTTACTGAATGTATCGCATCCCAATTTATCACATCTTCTAACAAAGCTTGATAACCGAGTGTATTGGGATGAAGACCATCTTCACTCAAGCGTTTGAGCCGCCAATTTTCACCGCGTTCCATCCATTGCTCAAAAATATCTAAATAGGGAATCTGCCGTTTGGTACAAGCAAGTCGAGTTGCTTCTTTGTAGCGGTACTGATCGACATGATTATAGTAAAAACAATCTAAAAATGGCATCTTGGCTTCATCTACTGGCACCATGCCCACAAATAACACAGGACAGAGTTGCTGTGCTAAATCTAGCAGAGAAACAATTTCTTTTTCAAACAATGTAAAATCTGTATAACTGCGACCATCGGGACGCGCTAACCGCGCTGAGTCATTCACACCTACAGATAAAATAATCAAGTCGGGGACACGATTTCGCAGTTCACCCCGGTGCCGAAATTCTACTTCTAACCTTTGCGCTACTTGTTGCGTGCGATCGCCTCTTACCCCTAAATTATAAAGAACATGACCTGCACTATCCGGCAACATCCACCATCGCCGTAGTTGCTCGATCCAGCCTCCTTTTTCCGGGTCGCCGAATCCATAAATTAAGCTGTCCCCCAGTGCGACAATTTTCATTGACTGAAAGTGATTTGGTGGTACAGACAGCTGCATTGAGGAAGAAGCTAGAAATGTGTGCATTTAACAACTATATTTTATATCTTTACAAGATTCTATACATTTCTATACCATAGATGGCTATCTTTAGTGTGCAAGCATCTATTTGTTGATATGGTTGCAAGGTTAATATTGCCGTAGTTGAGGGTCTGAAAGTCAAGTGTCAAGTTTAGAACTTGAAATGGCCGAGGCATCGCACAAATCATTGATACTGATGAATATGAAGTTGAGGAAATGCTAGAAAATTGGCTAGAGTTTTTACAGCAAAACCGAATCGCCTTAGAAATCCATTACAGTCTCTATCATTCCAACTTTCGAGACTGGCTAGCTAGACAGCAAATAAAACTCATAAAAAATTTCCCTAACCCTCTCAATTAACTAAGAAGAATAGGGACTTATGAATGGAGCTAAGCGGATTCGAACCGCTGACCCCCTCAATGCCATTGAGGTGCGCTACCAACTGCGCTATAACCCCTTAAAATCCATTATACATAATTACTTAATTTTAGTACATTGTCAAGCTTTTTATGAAAACTAAATTTTAAATATCTCCTCTACCACTAGACACTTACAACGACACTTGCAACAAGTAGGTCATACAGTGCCCCATCAAAAAGTAAACTACTAACATGGCAGCAGCAGCCAGAGCAACCAATGTACCAGCCAACATGAGAGAAAATTCTTTACTCTCGTAGGCTTTTTCCATTAAGTGCAGCGACCACGCTACCAAAGCTACATCAAAAAGTAAAATAGGAAGCAACATATTTTTTAATATTTGTTAATACTTGTAAAATAATATTAACACCCTTTTTAAGAAGTGTGTCTAACCTCAGATAGATGTCATTAAGGGGTGATATGTGGGTCAAGATAATGTTCTTACTGGCACATTGCGATCGCGTAAATAATTTTTGATTTCTGCTACGCTTAATTGTCCGTAATGTAATAGCGATGCTAGTAGTGCTGCTTCCGCTTTGCCTTCAGTTAGAGCTGTGTAAATATGTTCACAATTACCTGCACCACCAGAAGCAATGACTGGAATTTCTACAGCGTTTGCAATAGCCCGTGTAATCTCGATGTCATATCCGGCTTGGGTTCCATCAGCATCCATACTTGTTATTAGAAGTTCTCCAGCACCGCGTTTCTCAACTTCTTGTGCCCACAATAGGGCATCTAAGCCTGTATTTTCCCTGCCACCCCGCACATACACATCCCAACCTGGATTTTCCGGGTTATTTCTGCGTCTAGCATCAATTGCAACAACTATGCACTGATTACCAAAGCGATCGCTGGCCCGATTGATCAAGTCTGGATCACGCACCGCCGCAGAATTAATACTAACCTTATCTGCGCCTGCTCGTAACAAAGCTTTAACATTTTCTAAGGATTGAATGCCACCACCCACAGTCAATGGAATAAAGACCTGTTCAGCAGTTCGGTATACCACATCTAAAATAGTAGCTCGATCTTCATGAGTAGCTGTAATATCCAGAAATACTAACTCATCAGCACCGGCTTCGTTGTAAACCTTGGCCAACTCTACCGGATCGCCTGCATCTTGGAGATTGACAAAGTTAACTCCTTTTACAACCCGTCCCGCCTTCACATCTAAGCACGGTAAGATTCTTTTAGATAACATAATAACTTTTGTACTTCTGGGTAATTGACCGGAATTTAAATTTTAAATTGGCGCGGGTATTTCCAAACGAAAATTTTCACGGGAATGGGGCATTAGGCGTTGGGGCATTGGGCATTGCTTCTTATTTCTCCCCCTGCCTCCCCTGCTCC
>NZ_JACKZS010000159.1 GCF_014222285.1 Nostoc sp. UCD121 | reverse complement strand
TAATTGAGGTTAAAAACGAAGTTTATGCTCATTTGACTGCCCTTTCACCCTTACAGCAACGTATTCTTGTTTTACTTCTCCCGGTTCGCTTATTTTTTTTGGAGTTCGAGAAATTGCCGAAAAACAGAAAATCTAGGTGTAGCAATGGTTTTAGCCATTCCTCTAAATTTACGTTGAACTACCACCCTGCTCTAAAAACTCTATTTTTATGCGATCGCACAAAGTCGGAATTAGAGTACATTTGTATTATAAGGTGGAACCCCTATTAAATCGTTCAGCTTTTTTCTAACTCAATTTAAAATGGGCGAACCGGGAGTTATCAACTAGCAAATCGAGATATCCTTCTGCTGTGCCGTGTACGCCTTCCCCCTGTTCGTTAATAACGACGGCGGGTGCGCCCTTGGAACGGAATGGCATCTCGTCAGCAACTACTCCTTCCTTGGAACGGTAGTAGAATTCGGCGATCCCAAAGGCAATCAAGGAACCTTCTTTGTCGTGGGTAGTGTTCACTGACTTAAGATTTATAGTTGCAGTATTATGAATCATGTTCGTTTTGTTTGTAGATTGATTAGATGGTTTATCGCCTACGATTTATAGTGCATAGGCGATTTGTAATTTCCTAGAAATTTGCGTTAGCGACAGTCTGTGTTTCGTTTGGTGCAGAAGTGGATGTAGATTCTTCCTTACGGGGTGAACCTAACAATTCAATAGCGTTGATTGTAATTACGGGTTTTTGCCGCATAGTGCCAGAATTTTTATCTGCCCAACGATCAAATCCAAACTCGCCAATAATTGCAATCTGGGTTCCTTTACGAACGTAATTTCCAATCACTTCTGCTTGATTTCCCCAAGCGACTAAATCAAACCAAAGGGCTTGTTCACTTCTGTAAGGTGGTCTTACTGCAATAGATATTGAAGCCTTAACTGCGCCAGACTCGAAATATTTGAGTTCCGGTTCTTGTCCGCATCTGCCAACCAGCATGACTTTGTTGATATAGTTCATAACGCGAGGATTTATATATTTCTCTTATTGCTGCGTCAGCATTAGTTCTTTCAGGATTTATTATTTTGACGAGTTATTTTATTTAAACCACATTCTTTTTTATTCATACTTATGAGTTATTTTTTGTCCTTGTTTATCGTAAAATTGTGGTTTTTACTAGGGAACGACTAGTTACCCTGTGCTATGGTGGTATCGCAATTAATCTGGTCTGTATCTAAAAATTATAAGTAATGACTTATGCCTGAATATCTTCTCCTGAAGCGAGTAAGTATTTGTAAGCTAATGCTTTTGGCTTTGATATGGATACAGTCCGATGAGGATAGCCAAAACCAGCTGACTTCTGACTACTCATCTTCTTTGCGGGTAGAAAATCTTACCTGGTTAGGAGAAACATCTGTTGGAGAAGATGTAGAGTATTTTTGTGATGTTTCAAATACAACTAGGATAGGCGTTTGGGGAGAAATCCTAGAACTAAAGTTAGTAGATTTAATTGTTGATTTACCGACTTGTTTGCACGATGCGTCATGGTTTGCTCTACTGGCAATTACCATGATGCTAGTAGATAAAGAACTAGACCGAGTATGCGTGCATTCACAAGATGAGTATTTTGCCCGGACTATCGCGCTTGAAATTTTAGCAGATTTGGGTGATTCTTACTTAGCCAAAGGTCATCCTTATTTAGATTTTCCTCTATCGTTAGAAGACGCTAAATCATTACTGCCAGTTAATAGAAAGCAAGAGCTAGAAATCGAGTTAGATAAATTTATTATTGATACTTATGAAGACGATTTTGATGATGAATCTCCAGACCTTAATGAATTTTCACCCATCTATTTACAAGAGATTTTAAAAGAGTTTTTTATTGAATCTGATTGGCAGGGTGATATCAATCAAGAGGCTGTTGCCCAACTCCAACAAAAGTATGGTTCGCAGTATTCCGAAGGTGCGTTTTCTCCTGAAACTGAGGGATACGAACGTTGGGGGAAAACGCTTGTTTTTCTCAAACAGTTTATAGGTCTGGATTCCAGTTTTATCGAAAGCCAGAGCGATTTATTCCTTGATGATAAATCTCAGGTGGCTGATTTACCTGATTACTTCTGTATCGAGTCTCATTTAGAACGTTGGCAAGACCGAACAGTTGTTTTATCACGCTTGGTTCATACTTTGGTTTATTTTTTGCTAGTAGGGCAAAATTATCATCCCAGTCATCTGCAAGATTTGATAGCTATTCCAGCTTCTTCGCGCGCCATATCCAGCTTACAAGCTTGTTTGGGTGTAGCTGCTTACAGAAGTGGTTATTACATGGCTGCTTCAAATATTCCTGAATCAGAAGTTGGGCGGAACTGGCTGCTAGAAAAAGCTTTCCCTAACCTGCTTGATTTTTATAAAACAGGTCGGTTAAGTGGAAAGCAATAATTAATATTCTGCTGTTGGTTTACAAATACAAATTTATATTTATGAATAAATACTTATTTATAGGATTGTTACTCTTACTCGTTGGATGTTCATCTCCAGAAAAAGAAGATAAAGTCTCGGCTATAGAATCAAATTCTTCACCTACCTCATCATTATCCTCAGCTAATGTTAATAATGCTACGCCATCGCTAAATCCAGAAGCGTTGCCTGATTTATCGAATAAAGAGAAGCTTGGAGAAGTTAATGCAGAGAACGACTTAATTAACTTGTTCTATTTTGATGGTAATGGTGTGAAAGTGAGTTTGACTATAGCAGCAGATAAAGGTTGTTTTGTCTACGTGCGGCGCAGTACTCCAGACCGAGTTGGTGAAGTTGAAATTGAGTCATTACGGCGCGAGAAATTGGGTCTGTGGCGTTCGTATAACACTCAGCGACTTCTAACTCAACCTGCTGGCAATAAACTAAAGGTTTATTCATCAAGTGAGGAACTTTCTTCTACTTATGAAAATCCTGCTGTATCACAAGAAATGCTTGTGGCAGTGAAGGAATTGAAAGAGCGTGAAAAATCGTTGAAATTACTTTTACGTCAGGACTTGAGAGCGAGTGATTCAGCAAGACGAATTTATGTCAATCAGTGTCAGAAATTAGGTAATTTTTATTATAAAGAAGAACTACCTCCTCTCACAGAAAAGGAGAGGAAGGACTTTGAAAAGAGTGTTGAAAAAAGTACTGAAAATTAGTTATGAGAACAGTGATAATTGCTCCATCTGAATATTACTTTCAGTTGTAGTTGCTTTAACAGGGTGTTTGTTCTTATTCGACGACCTTTTACCCCAACCTTCTTTCGCCGCGTGTTTGACTATGCGGGAACGGATATCAGCAGCTAGGGTTTCATAATCAGAGCGGATTTTTTCATACTGAACTGGGGTTGTACCAATCTTCTCCCACAGTTTATCGTATTTGAAGTTCTCAAAAGGTCTGTGCCTGATGAGGGCATCATAACTTGCCCAGAGGTAAACATCCGTCCATTCAGATGAAAGCGGCACTTCAAAAGCAATTGGCATCATCAGTGCAACAACTTCGCTGCTAGAAGCGAGTTTACCTACTTCTCCCTTGTCTATATCTTCTAATGCTGCATCTAATCTATCAACTGCGATCGCTTTTCCTACCCAGGACGGAATTGACTGTTGCCAGCCGTTCTGCTGAGTCACAATTGGCCCGACGATGTATTGAACAATTTCATGGCTTGCTCCTGCTAGATCAAGTAGACTGGCTGTTACAACTTTGTTAATCCCTTGGCTGGTTAGTAACTGAAGTATCTTTCTAGTGCTAGGAGTAAGAATTTCGCTAGCTTTTTGGATTTTGCTGTTACGGATAGTTTCTTCGACATCGAATAAGCTTTGCTGCTGGTTCATATTCTTTATGTGTAAATAAATACTGCCAGCTAGAAATACTTCTAACTGGCAGTGCTTTTTGATAATGGATGGGTTTTGCTATGGCAGAAGCAGGTGATCCCAAACGCTTCTAGGAGTAACGTGATGCAGCAATTGCTTCCTTGCTTGAGTGAATTTAGCTAGCAATTGAGTGCTTTTTAATTTCTGCCACCAGTTGTGTTGCAGGTAAGTAAGCAGCCATAATTGTGTCTCGTGATTCCAGCTTGAGATGGAGTTACTCAAACTGAGTGCGTTGAGAATATCGTCAGGAGGCACTTCCAGTTGACTTGTGATTTCTTTTGAGATGGAAGCTAACATTGTGATGTTGGCGATCGCTTGACCAGGACTGCCTGAACTCATAGCTAGTATTTTTTCTGTTACCTCGATTTGTCGGTCTTTCAGAACAGAAATAACCTCCTCATCAGTTAACCTTTGGAAAGGTATGATTTGACACCTACTCTTGATAGTGGGTAATAGCTTTTGAGGATAGGACGAGATCAGGATAAATGTTCCAGTTTTCGGTTCTTCCAGCGTCTTGAGAAGTTTGTTGGCGGCGGTAGGGTTGAGCATATCTGCTTCGTGGATAATCACCACCTTTTGCTTGGCCTTGACTGCACTAGTTGAAAGAAATTCGATTACCTCGCGCACCTGTTCTACTCGAATAGCAGGTATACCTTTCTGCTGGGAGGCGTTTTCGAGATGGGTTGGTTTGATTTGTAAGATGTCTAGATGGTTATTTTCTCCTGCCTTCGCGGAGCGACTCTCTCTTGGGAGTATCGCATTTGCGATCGCCAGAGCGGTTTTTCCTTTCCCTACTCCCTCAACTTGACTGCTAAATAGGTATGCAGGAGCAATTTTATTCTGTTCGATTGCTTCAGTCAGGAGAAGTTTGGCGGTATGTTGTCCGGTGATTTCTGTAAATAGGTTGTTTTTCATATCGTAGAAATTTCAGCAATTCGACTGGTTAGGTTGTCAATTCCGCTTTTGAGTTCGGCTTCGAGTTGTACAAGTAAAGTAAGGCTGTGTTTAAGCTTTTGAACGCCTACAAACTTGACTTCATCTTTGAGGTAATACAATCTTTTGGGGTTTTTCAGTTCGGCTATTTCTGCAATCTTCGTATCAGATAATTTAGTTTCTACCCCAGCTTTGGTTATTAACCAAGTGCGGAAAATAGAGGTAAGTGTTGCTACTATTTTGAGCGGGTGTTCATTATTATCTAGTAGTTTAGATACCTGCACTATTGCTAAACTTGGATGGTTTCTTAACATAGCAATAGTAAGCTTTAGGTAGTCAGTATTCTGATTGCCAACGAGATATTTTACTTCCTCGACAGAGATTATTTTTCCGCTTGCATAAACAGCAAGTTTAGCGAATTCGCTATCGGCTCGTGCAGTATTATTGCCAATTGCTTCAGCTAGGTAATCTGTAACATCTGGCGTGAGTTTAACTTGATGGATGGCTGCATATTTTCCTATCAAGTTCACTATCCCCTTTTTATCCCAACTTGGGACGAGAGGAAACTCTTCTTGTTGGGCATATTTTAGAATAGTTTTTACTACTGTTCTGCGCGAATCTGGCTTTTTATTACCAGTAATTAGTAGAATGTTGCTTGAAGGTATTCGGGAAAGGTGATTTTCAAGTTCTTGGTTATTATCTTCATTTGATAAACTTCCAATTAGAGAGTCGCTGTCTGTATGAATAATTTTATTACCCTCTCCAAAGGGCAAAGTCATAACCTCGGTAAAGACTTTGGCAGCAATATTTTTCTCATTTCCAGATAGCTTGACGTAATTGAAAGCTTTCCATTCCGCATGAACATTTTGATTCACTAAATAATCAATTTTTTGATTGAGTGAGTAGCTATCTTCGCCGTAGTACAGATATACAGTCATGATAGATTAGATAAACATTTATTGATCAGGCGTTAGTCGTAAGCGGTGGTTTAATAAAAAATAAGAGTTAGTAGTAACTCTTTCCATATCCTTAGTATTTGTTATATAGCCGCTAGCAAAATATAGCGATCAGCAAATACTTGCACTTAATTTTGTACTGACTGTACTGACTTCTGATTTGAGACTTTCTCAACAGTGTTTTCTACTGGTTGAGTACCCAAATATTTACGCCAAGAATCCAATTGTTGGAGATACTCTATTACTCCACTAGAACCAGTTACCTCATATAGCGCAATAGCTGTATCCCACTCCTTTAAGCTAGCTTTTTTCTTGGAAAGAATTTTGACTATAGCTCCTGGAAGTTTAGTCTCTTTACCAGTATCTAGATTTAGGTGTGATACGCTTTCTAGTAATAGTTCTTGTTCGGATAAAGGAACACCACCATCTTCGATGTTTATAGTATGAAGTTGGGCACTAATTCCTGATAGAGGAAGAGTATGCTGAATTAATTTTTTAACTTTCTTGGTTTTAGCATTCCTCCTTTTTGGTTTAACGATAACTGGGTTGTTTGGGTCTGCAACTTCGTAACACTGGGGAAGTTCTAGAGAAAGTTGACCTGTTAAGTGCCATGATGCAGTTCGTTTTTCTGGCGGGGTGATCCGGTACGAGAACTCGGCTGTTTTTCTTGCATCGCCAAATTTCCTTAGTTTGACCCGCATCTTGTAGCTGATAATTCCTTGAATGTAGGTTTTTGGGTCTAATATTATTCGGTTTGTATTTTCCCACCACTCAATTTCAACAACGCGATCGCCATCTAATTCATAGATAGTTCTAACTCTGGCATTAGGATGAGATGCAAGGAATGAGTTCACCCAAGCCCTTTGTTTTTTATTAAGCCTGGGCTTGCGATCTGAGGATTTATTTTTCATTAGTTACTTTTCCTATTTAAAAATAATATATCCATTAATAAATCAATAAATTGACGAACTTAATCAGTGAATTAATGACTGATTCTGTGTTTTCCAATCTAATTTTGGCGATATATTTTTTGTTTGTATGATTGCCTAAAAATACTTTAATAAAAGTCGATTTGATTGTAAAAATTTGTTATTTTTTACAAAATATTGAAAATTATGAATTGAAAAAAGACTTGATATTTATTATTTTCAGTTCTTAGGTTAAATATCAAGTTTATTCATCTAGAAAAGAGATAACTGATGTTCATTCCCTTCTAGTATTTCAGGAGCGGCTATTTTGAGGATTTCTTCTCGCCTTTTTTCGATTAGGTCAAGATAGTATTGACGTGAATAGCTCTCATTTGTGCTGGTATTAGTAATACCTCTGATTCCGTAATAGTAAATTACTACATCACCAGGCTTTCCTAATTTAAGAAGTTCTTTTTCTCCAACACGAATTTTGCGAATAATGCAGAGTTTTTCTATCGGGTATTTTCCTGATAAAATCTGTGATTTTACTTCTCTGAAATATTCCTCTGCTGTGGATTGGTTTTGGATTAAGTAGGTTAGATATTCAACAGGTAATTCTTTCTCTAGCCTTGAGCGAGAACGGTTTCTCCAACTACCTTTGCGGATAATCCAGTTATCTTTCAGCCATAACAGATAGTTCTTAGTTCCCCTTTGCGGAATAAACATTGCATTGGCAATAAACTCTAATTTGACGGTTATCCCTTTGGGTAATTGAGACTGAAGTGTGGCATACACTTTTTCTGGGTTGGGGTGAGTAAAGAACACCCCGTCAGTATCAACTTCTACAGGGATTGCACCAGCTTGATTGATTACCTCAATCATGAATTGTAGGATGCGCCGACCGTAAGCTGTTACCAAGGCGGCTGCTTCCATATCGTTGAAGGCGAGTTCCGATGTTCCGAAAAACCCAAATTGAGAATTAGCTAAAACTTTGGTGGATTCTCTTTTTTCCTTGGCAACAATGTCTCCGGTGCTGGCAACTTGTTCCAACCTTGATTTCTCATTTACCAAATATTGCAAGATGCTCAAGCCGATTCGCTTTGTATCCTTATGAGAGACAATTCCTTTCGACAATATGGTTTTGGGGTACATAGAACTGATATCGATGTATCCAACCTTTTTATATAGTCCTGGAATAGAGTAGGCTATCCCCCCTTGGAATTTATACTTACGGTCGGGTTTGGGTTTGTATCCTGGGTAGTGATGCGAGAATATTTGCTTCCACTTGGTGCCGTTACCAGCGAGGGCTAATTGCTGGAGGTTCATTCCCGGTACAACCAGTGCTTCATAGTGGTATGAGGGTACAAGTCTGTTAGCTATGAGTTGCGTATCTTCCAAGTCGTAAATAAGGTAATCCTTGATTTTCTCCCATCCCCTACTACCAGAACTGGCTTTCCAGCAGGCGAGAATTTCTTCATAGGGGAGAACCAGTCGCGCTTGCTTACGTAATCCCATTTCCAGTACCACCTGTTTAAGCGATCGCCCGTTAGTAAGTTCCTTGGCGACAAAATCCCACCTGAGAACGCAGATAAAGATATCTACATGCAGGCAGTTGCGGATGAATACCTCCCGAATTTCCAGTGGTTCGCCGCGTACTTGGGCAGTTCGGATAGTGCGCTTCTTAGATGCAATTCTAAATGGATGAGAAATGCCATGTAACTCGCAGCGGGTGATGAGAAATGGTAGGTCAAATTCTGTTCCATTGTAGGTGTAAATTACTTCTGGTTTGCTTGCTTCTAGGTGTTTGAAAAACTCCAGGAGGATTTTACTTTCGGCTTGATCCATAAAGATGGCAATCTCCCCTATCTCCCTCATACAGCCAATTGCATAGATACGATTTTCTCTTGGGTTTATCCCTGCCGTCTCAATATCGACTACCAGAGTTTTGAGTGTTCCGTAGGTCGGAATATTTACTGTGGGATGCCACTCAGGTATTGGGGTAATATCTGACCAGAATATGTCGAGTCTTTCCTCATCAACGATAATCTTATTACCAGATTTGGTAATAAAATCTCGGTGGTTATAATTCATAATATCCAAAATTAATTACTTTTTTTTGGCATGAATCCTTGTGGTTTAGTTGGTGGTTTTTTGGGCGATAAAAATACCTCAAAAATCATGTCTAGATTATTAGGAAGTGCGAATATTGAAAGCGGCTGCGTATGTGGTTCTTTTTCTTCTAATAGTGCGGTCATAATTCTGTACCAGGGTACTGCTGCTAATATTGATGTTGTTGCTGTAAGCAGCCATACTGGAAATTCGCGTACTTTTAATTGGTTGTAAGTGTTTTTAAGCTTTGAATTGTATTCCAGCCATGCAAATGCTACTAATTCTTTAAGAAGGTCTTGCCTACCATTGCTGTATATATATTTGCACGCTTCATCTACACACCGCTCATGAGTTTGTTTGTAAGCAATTGTTATTTCTAGCATTTGGATTTTTTCTGCTTCTGGTACTTTCCATTCGTTAATTGAGTCATTGCTGTATAAATTTTTGGCACAGCTAGAGGCAACCGCTAAAATACAGTCAAGGTTTTTTCTAAGTCTGCCAATCTCTAGTAGGCAGTCGTTAAAATGCGCTATTCCATTACTGCATTGAACTGAACTCCTCTTGATCTGTTTTGATAGCTGTCTAGTGGCGAATAGTCCATCGATAGTAAGTGTGCCATTAATGGCTATATCTAAAATTTCGAGAAAACGTTTTTTAAATAGTGCAAGAGTTTGTTTACGATCTAAGGTTTTAGGATGGGAATAGATAACTCCGCTAATTTCTGATTTATCGGGACATTCATTTCCTACACCTGGAAAATGCCTCCAGTAAGGTGGCATTTTTTCATCTTTGGCAAGGCATAATTCGCCAAAACATTTGGAGCATCGCGGTAATTCGTCAATATACGTATCAAAATCTGCGATCGCTGCTGGTAATTAAAGTCCTGTACGAAGGCTAATTGCTGCAACTGGCATAATTTTAATCAGATACTTCCAGAATGCCAGTTGTTAAATTTTGTTGTGGTATTACTTGATATCTTAATTTTTTGCTTCTCAATCAGGGCAGTCTTTATTAATATTGAGGCTTACTGCACAAGGTAGATATTGCTGTAGATGCAAGTGTATTATAATTAATGTAATTTTTGAATAAGCCTGAAAAAATCTTTCCCCAAAGTTCTTATTGGGGAAAGTAAGTGCTTTTACAAAGTGACGAACATTTGAATTAGGCAGTTTGTAATTGAGACTTCATCTGAAGCTCTTGTACCAGTTGTACCCACGCAGGTGCTTTTTTACCTTTAATGGGAGTAAGATTGTTCCAGTGCCTTTCGAGTTCAGATTGGGATAAATGTGGGAGTTGTTCCTTACCCCAATTGATAGCATCTTGGATTGTTTTCCAATTAGTCCAAGGTTGTTTTTCTTCTTTGATATTGCTTAACTCAATGAGTGTCGCTTCCAACCAAAGTTTAGCTGCCTCCGAGTCACGCATTAACTGTTGTCTTGACATTAAGAGGGCAATACTTGCCTGAATCTGGGTTAGTTCCCACATCTGAGAAATAGTAATGAGTTCCTGCCAAGTGTCTTCCTCCAGTTGAGTAATTTGTCTATTATCAGGAGCAGTTTTAGCCACTAGCAGGTCTTTGAGAAACCCAGTTAAACTTGAGTATATGACGAATGGGTTTTTGCCATACTCAATTAAGTCTTGGAGGATTTGTAAGTTAGCTGTTACGTCTCCTTTAGCAAGGTTTTCTGTTAGGGTAAGTAGGTCATGTTCGGGAACGACACCTGATAATTCCCAAACCCAATTTGGTGTGATTTCATCTACTCCCAGGTTGCTCAATTGATCGAGCAATACAAGACAGTTCCGAATAAAACCTCCACAAGACTTGACGATCGCCCAAATACCACGTGCGTTAATGTTGATGTTTTCGTTCTGGGCAACTTTTGATAAATACTGAACAAGTGTTTCTAGTCCTACTCTCCTAAAATCAAACTTTTGACAGCGCGAGATGATAGTTTCAGGAACCTTGTGTATTTCAGTTGTGCAGAAGATGAAAACTACATGACGGGGTGGATTTTCAATTGTCTTGAGAAGCGCCTGCCACGATTGACTGCTTAGGGCATGACATTCATCAATAATGAAAATTTTGTACCTTCCCTCAACTGGTGCAAACTGGGTAGTGGAAATTAACTCGCGGATTGTTTCTACCCCGCTATTGCTGGCAGCATCTAACTCAGTTACATCCAGGGAAGAAGAGGCTGTAATTCCCTTACATGAATTGCATTCTCCGCAGGGCTTGGTTGTCGGCTCATCGGTTGACTGGCAGTTGAGGGATTTAGCCATGATGCGGGCGGTGCTAGTCTTGCCTGTGCCTTTGGGACCGTTAAATAGGTAGGCAGGTGCAATCTTCTGGAATGCGATCGCCGTCCCTTGCGCGTCTCCTTTAGGAGAAGGCGGGCGTTGCGCGATCGCGGAGTGACTCCCTCCTGGGAGTATCGCATTTATGAGAGTGCGGACGATATGTTCCTGCCCGATTACTTCACTAAGGGTCTGGGGACGGTATTTGAGATGTAGTGGTTGGTACATAATTTCGATGATAAACGAGTGTTTTATTTACTCCCTACCAGTGTGGTTGGTAGGAAGTTTGATTTTTTAGGCAGTCGCCGCTTCTTTTTTCGTTCGTGGCGATCGTGAGGTTGACTTACCTTTGGTAGTATCTTTCGCTACCACTGATGGCGTTTCTATTTGAGGAGTTTCACTATCGTCTGTTGCCTGTGCCACATTTGTTACTTCTTCAGTGCCAGACTCAGTTTGAGTGCTAACTTCTGTTACTTCTTCAGTACCAGGCTCACTTTGAGTGCTGATTTTTGCCTTTGTAATTTGGCTATTTACCTTTTCAAACCCCTGCTTGATTTCTACAGGCATTACCAGATACAACTGATTGAGCAGTCCTCCCATCGGGCAGACAATGACTGGTTGGGTGGGTTTGTTGCACCGCACCACGATTTCATCGGTACTGATATGCTTTAATCCTTCAATAAGGTAGTCGATGTTTAATCCAATACTGATGTTTTCTGAATTACTAGTTACCGATTTCATCAGTACCGAGTCAACTGCATCCCCAATATCAGTAGCTTCAGTGTATAGTGTTGCCTGTGTAGCTTCCAATTCCCAGAGGATTTTGACAACCTTTTGCTTGCGTTCGGCTAGATAACTTACCCGCTTCAGCGCGCTCTCAAATCCCTTGCGCTCTAATGTAAATTCATACTCAAACGACCGGGGAATCAAGCTATTGATTTTGGGATATTCTCCCTCCAGAAGCCGGGAAATGAGCTTTGTATTAGGAAGGCTAAACTCGATAGTTCTATCTGATAGAAGAATATTGCACACGCTCGTATCGGCGCTTTGAGAGAGAATTTTGTTTAACTCGCCAAGTGACTTACCTGGAACAGTGAAGTTGATTGGGTCAGAATATTCGCTATCGAGTGTTCCTGTTACTAGCGCTAATTTGTGACTATTTGTACTAGCAGCTTGCCACTTGTTGGTATCAATTTTGAAGTTGACACCAGTTAAAACCAACTTTGTTTCGTCGCTGCTGGCGCAATAGAGCGTCCCTTCAAGTGCGGCTTGGAATTTCTTGGCACTTAAGTTTATCTCTGTTGGATTTTCTGCTTTTGGAAGTGTTGGGAACTCGTCAGATTTTCCGCCAATTAGTCGGCACTTACCGCTATTGTGAGTAATTATGCAGGCTTGATTTTCTACTTCTAGGGTAATTTCGCCTTTAACATTACTAACAGTATCAGTTAGTAGTTTGGCAGGAAGTGCTACCTGACCTGAAATTTCGACATTAGCGGTGGTTGTAGTATGAATTGTGAGGTTAAGGTTTGTGCCTGTTGCTGATACTATACCGTCTTCGTCTGCAATCAGTAAGATATTTCCTAAAATTGGGTCAGTGGGTTTAGGACTGATTGCGAGGTAAGCGGTTTCTAGAATTTCTGCGAGTTTAGATTGTTCAATTGTTAGTTTCATTTGTTACTTGGTTTTTAGTGGATGATTTCTTAACGGGCGCTATTTCTAGCACCCTTTTCGCTTAGATGAGGTAGTTTATTTTAGTAAGGCAGTTTTTCTATCTCAGTACTGTATGCTGTATAGTCATGACCTGCTGTACTAGGAGGAAGTGCTGCTATTGGCATATCGCCTGCACCTATCAAGCGGTTATGTTCTGCTACAACGGTTGATGTTTTACCGATGCGGTGAGAGAATTCGGGATTTGCCTGCATTGTTGTTTGGATATCGATTTCTTTGCCTTCTGAGAAGAATTCGAGAAAATCGCTGCCATCGGGGTTTGGTGATTTGTAGGAAGTGACAACTGCTACCCAGGATTTATCTCTTTGGTTAACTGCTTCTTTCGGTTCAAGGGATGGTGTGAAGGTGGGTTGAAATGCACCAAGGCGATGAAACTCTGCACGTTTTTCAGCGACAGTTGTATCAGTAAATCGGGCAAATGCAACCTCTAGTTCGCGTTGGAACTGTTTGTAAGCCTCGCCAAATTTTGATGATGCAACGCCTTTGATTGACAAGACAATTGGTACTGAGTGCAGGTTGTTATTATTTTCATCGACAAGTTGCAACAAGTAGAATCGTCTCAATACTGCGGCATCTTTGCCGAGTGCTTGGTACATTTCGTACCCATCAGGTGATTCGTACACACCCACAATTTTGCCATCATCGCGCTGTTCAATATATCTGGGAGAAACATCAAGAATGTGCATTCTGGGCGATTGCAACAATACTCCCATTTCTGGCGTACCACTGGAGAAAGTGTGCTTGTGTGTAGGTTCTTGTCCTTGCCAGTTAATTCCTGCTAAATACTTATCTTTTATAAACAACCCAACTTTTTCTGCTTCCATGTGGTTGATGACTTGGCAGATGCAGATATTGCTAATCGGCGCATTGTACTCAGGATTTGCAAATTTAGAAATAGCTGATTTACGCTTTTGTATGTTTGCCCCATTCTGAACGGTTTGTTGAGGAGGTTCTAACTCGGACGCTGCGCTTTCTTCAATAGCAGAATTAGTAGGCTTTGTTTGATTTCTTGCCATAATTTTAATTAATTGAAATCAATCTTTAATGCGTCAAGCAAAAAGCCGTTGTAAAAAATAAAAGTCGTCTGTTATAAAGACGACTTGAAAGATTTATTAATTTTTCACTATTTAGATACAGTTTTCATCATTTAAACTTTAGAACCTTTAATCGAGAAAACCTCGCAATCGCTTGTGGAGGTAAACCCTCTCGCAGTGCTGTTCTCAATGCACTCTTTCTTGAATTCGGTAAAGTTGTTCATGTAAATGTCTTCCTGAATAATTCCAGTTTTGGTGTTTAAAAGTGTCTGATAGATTTGCTGAAGATTGATGATGATTTGTTTAAGAACAGATGTATTTTCAGTTGTGAAAGTCAGTGACACAGATGTTGTGCTTGAATTGTGAATTGCAACTGTTTGTTCTTCAGGTGCGCCATAAGTTGTTATGTGACTATCTTTACCAGGAATAAATCTGTAGGAAGCAATAGTTTCAATTGCCATATTTATCTCCTTGTTCGTTGGGGTTTAATTTCAAGCATTTTATTAGTAAGTTTGGTGACATTACTGACTTTCCAACCAGCAAGCTTACACTTAGTAACTGCTAGTTCTAATTCTTGCTGTGTAAGGATTTTGTATCTCGCATACTTTCCGAATTTAGGGAAAATGTACGTGACATACCTAGTTTCATCAATTTGGCAGTATGCCATGCGCTTGTAGTACACTATGATTTAATGATTTTGATGATTCTAGTAGCTACATTTGTAGGGTTATTTGAACTCAAAAAGGCATCTTTATCTACCAATTCGACATAGCTCTTATTGCTCTGTAGCCACTCTTTGAAGCTTTGATACTTCCGGTTGAAGAAAACCGATTCAGGGACGACTGAAACTAATACACCACCTGATATAATTAACTTCCAAGCTTGATAGATATGCTCGACAAGTTCGCAAAATGGAGGATTCATGATACAGGCATTGTATAAATGACTGGGGTTAAACTCCAGAAAGTTTTTCCCTACGAGATTAAATCCTTTGAGTTCTAAAATTTGTCGTAGGTTGTAATTCACCTCTACTACCTCTAGTTGAATATTTGGGTAAGTTTGAGTGATATACTCAACAATATTCCCGCTACCAGCGCTAGGCTCTAAAATTCGCCAATTTGGTTCAATATCTGCCAGTTGAACAAGTCGTTGACAAACTGGTTTGGGAGTAGGAAAGAAGTCTCCAGATTTCATGCCAATGATTTCTAACTCAAGCTTATTAAGTTGCTGCTTGGTAGTATCAATTGCTTCAGGTTTTACTACCTGTTGAATTTCTGTTATTGCTGATATGATTTCGCCTGATGTATTTAACCCTGCACGACTGAGAGATTTTACCCAGTCTTGGTAATATTCGCCTTCTAGTATTTCTTGGACTTTCTGGCTAGGTTCTCCACTTTGAGAAATCCTAAATAGCACTTCCACCTGTGATTTACGAGATATACCGCGTAGTATTGGTGGGATATTTCCTACTTTCCACATTTGTGCGATCGCAAATAGCCAAGACTGGATAATCTCAAGTTCAATTCCTTCTTGGATTATCCCTTGAGCTATGGTTTTACGGCGCTTTGTTGCCCTTTGATTCCCAATAGCAGGATTTTTCTTTTGGTCAATATTTGACTGCATTGAGGCAGCTAGCTTGCGGAGAGTTTCTACTTTTTCTAAGTTAGGAATATTGAAAATATCTAGTGATGAGTTATCCTCGTTGTAGGACAGATTCAGTAGAGATAGTTGCATTGCTAGATTCCTTTAAATCTTTAACGGCGCATTTAAGAATTAGGGAGGTTGGTACATTCCAAGTTTTTACCTCCCATTCAGTAGCTAATCGTTCTGAGTGACGGATTACTGCACTACTACATTTGTTTTTTCTTACAAGCCAATCTCTAAACTTTTCGGCTTGTTCTTTGGTATCGAACCCGAAATAGCTGGTTTTTCGGTTTCCCAAGGGATCAGTAATAGTTGCTACCCGACGTGAGAGAATATTGAGCGTCCAACCACCGTTAGAAGTGAGTTCGATTTTGCTGATATTTAATTCTGTTGGATTCATAATTCCACTTCAGGAATTGCTGCTAAATATTCCGTAGTTGATATTTCTCTTGCCAGCCATTTGTCATGTGCTTCTTGAGGAGTTATTTTTTCGGCTAAATGTTTATTTTCATTGTTGTCTCCTAGAAAAGGAGCGAGTGTTTCTTCTAGCCGTTCTTTGAAAGCCAAATATTTTTTATCAGAGTAAGTAAACTGGTAGATACTATCAGTATTTATGAACAAGTAAACTAGGCTAATTTGTTCTAATGGCATTCCAGTTCGTTCGTGAAGGAGAAATAATCTCAATTGGGTTTGCCATTTGCTCTCAAGAATTTCAAATTTAGGAGGTTTTTGAATTGTCCAGTCAAACCCAACTACTTGATTTTCACCATAGATAATGAGGTCGCACTCACTATAGAGAAGAATATCGTGATATAAATATTGAAGTTGGGCGCTCCATTGTTTGTTTCCAGGAATGTTTAGAAAAGGTTTTACCTTATTAACCCAGTTATTAATTTGGGGGTATTCCTTTAAGAAAGGTTCGACTGGTAGCCCTAACCCAATTTGTTGCATGACGAGATGAAACTGACCTCCAGCAACTTCGGGTTCACTTTTTACAGTGAGATTATAATAATTTTTCGTCGATAAACACTCTGGATTATGTTCGACTAGCTCAAGTTTTTTGTGATTGAATCGATTCATAAAAATATATCCCAAATTTGTTTTTTGGGATAAATATGCGTGAGCTATTTGTGGTGATTTATCTACGGTATATAGTATTTTTTCAGATTGTCGATGCTTGTGTATAAACTTCGGGTTGACATTGCTTTGAGGTCAAAATAACTGGCGAACTTTTTCAACCCCCCCGTGAGGGTTAATTCTAGTAGATACTGGGCTGCGATCGCACTCGTCATTTTATTGACAAATAGCGACTGATAATTTCGTGCTTGAATTTCTGCACATGAGAGGTTATTGTGACTAAGTTCTTCCAGTTGAGGAACTAACAATTCCGGGTGAACCAGCGCCGGAGAGGGAAGATGCAACCAGAATTTAGGTTTGTCTGGGTTATTGGAAGCCTGGACTATATCAAAATTAGAGTGCGTTCCAACTACTACTTGGCCGGAGTAGTTGCTGTTTCCACAATCCAGCCAAAATAGCGATGCTGGCTCATTTGCACTGTTCAGTTCGAGAACTGAGTGAATTTTGCTCCTGGCGGCGCTGTTATCCACACAACCAATAATTACTGTTAGGGTGTTCCATGAATTGGTGGTGCGAATCATGTCTTCTTCAAACCAGTCGCAAATGGCTGTAATCTCAATTCCATACTTGGCGCTGCATCTTGCAGCCAGTGTTTCTACCTTTGGTAGTCCAATTTCAGCTTGTTGATAATTTTGGCGGGTGATATTCTTAAGTTCGACAGTATCGCCATCGACGAGCGTAAAGTTGATTTCTTTCCCCGTGCGCTGAAGTTGCAGGATAATTCGACATAAGTCTTCTGCAAGAAACCCCCCTGTTCCTCCTGTTCCCACTAAGACGAAGTTGATACGGGTATGATGGCGAGGTAAGACGGGTAAAGCTTGTTGGTAAGCAGTTAATTCGAGCATTTTACCTGTGGCGGAAGTTCAAATATTTGATTGGGGTTGATGTCGAAAAAGTGATTGTATATCCCTATCCGGGTATAGATTGTGGGAATGGTATTCAGTGTGCCGACGATCGCGAACACTCGAAATTTGCCTTTTTCTTCCTGATTGTCAGCACTTGAAGGGTAAGCAGCTAGAGTTCCATGACTATGTATTTCCACTACCCCATCTATATAGCTTTTATCGAGTGCGCTTTCTAGAGATAGGACGTGAGTAGAAGACGCAGTTTGCAGTGGCGTGTGACACCACCATTGGTAGTTTGTCACTCCCAAATAGAATAGGATTTCCTGTTGGGGGTTGATACTGGCAGCATTGATAATATCAGCAATTACAAGGCTTGGGACTTTTGGGACTTTCAGACGAAAGTAGGGTTCAAGGGGTTGGAGTCCAGCAACTTGAGTTTGAGTCACTTGCAAGCAAACCTCTAACTCGCGGCGGTGCGATCGCAAGAAAAGCCCATTTGCTGCCAGCCAGTACTCTTGGAGTTTTTGACTGTAGGGAGGAAAATTATTACTTGTAGCGAAGTGATAACCGATAAAGGGATTCATGACTAACTGAACAAATGATTGATAATGTCTTCTGGGGTTGTGACTTTCCAGCTATGAACGGAAACAAGGTCACTTGAAGGGTAGGATTTGGGTTTAGACTCGTGCAATTTGATTAGCTGGTTGCAGATATTATCGGGATGAGTTTTTGACTTGCCTTGGGACAAGTCCTTATTACTGACTTTTCACGGGATGTGGAAAAGGGGATTGGTTCGCGACCAGCTATCGCGAACCAATCCTCTGGACTTAAGATA
>NZ_JACKZS010000158.1 GCF_014222285.1 Nostoc sp. UCD121 | reverse complement strand
GGCAGGGGAGGCAAGGGAAGAAAATAATTAATGACTCTTGGTTCTTGTAGAGACGCGATTAATCGCGTCTACTCTTGACAAATGATTCTGCAAAGCGGTAATTACTCGTCAGCGTGAGCAAATCGGCGGAAGAGGAAGTCTAGAGCGTAGTTTCGCAGGTTGTAGTATTCCGGGTCTTCCATGATGCGGCGACGATTGCGGGGACGGGAGAAGGGAATATTCAGGATTTCACCAATGTGAGCAGATGGGCCATTAGTCATCATTACAACTCTGTCTGCGAGGAAAAGCGCTTCATCGATGTCATGAGTAATCATCAGTACGGTAACTTGATGTTCACGCCAGATTTCCAAAAGTTCTTCTTGTAATTCTTCTTTTGTGATCGCATCTAATGCCCCAAAGGGTTCATCGAGAATCAAAACTTGCGGACGGATAGAAAGGGCGCGAGCGATCGCAACTCGTTGTTTCATCCCACCAGAAAGCTGATTGGGTTTCTTGTCAGCTGCTTCTGTGAGTCCCACCATTGCCAAATGTTCTCTGACGATCGCCCGTTTTTCTGCCTGGGGTTTTTTCGGAAACACCGAATCAACAGCCAGATAAACGTTATCAAAGACACTCAGCCAAGGCAGTAGACAATAATTTTGGAACACCATCATCCGGTCTGGGCCCGGTTCGGTGATGGGTTTGTCTTGCAGCAGAACAATACCATCGGTGGGAGTGTTAAACCCGGAAACCATGTTGAGCAGAGTTGATTTGCCACAGCCAGAGTGACCGATTATGCAAACGAATTCGCCCTCGCGCACTTTCAGGTCAACTCCATCCAGTACGGTGTAAGGGCCTTCAGAAGTTGGATAAATTTTGCTTACACCTTCAATCACCAAAAAATTTTCTGCTTTTTTCGTTTGCAGTTTATTGATTTGGGTATTTCTGTTTACTATTTGCATCGTGGGTTTATCTATGGGTAGTTTGTTATTTGTCAGTCACAAATGACCAATGAGCAATGACTAATGACTAAAGAAATACTTCTTCAATACGTATTTGCCGTTTAATTTCCAAGCTTTTGAGATACTCTATCGGCTCTGATGGGTTAAAAACTTTCCCATCAAATAAGTGAACAGGGTCATCTTCTCCGATATCGAGTAAGCCGAGTTCGCGGGCCGCAGCACCAAATATGTCTGTGCGACAGACTCTTTCAATTACCTCCACCCAGTTTTTCGGGAAGGGTGTTAAACCCCAACGTGCCATCTGAGTAGCCATCCACAAAATTTCAGTGCGGTTGGGATAGTTGGTTTGATTGAGATAAAACTGGTTGTATGCTTTGAATTCTTGTGGTTCTGTACCATCGCCGCGATCATAGCGATCGACGAAACCAGGACGAACATATACAGGATCTATGTCTAAGTACTCAGGACGGCAGATTATTTCTAAAATTTCTTCGCGGTTGCGGAAATCATCACAGTATTTACAAGCTTCTAACAGTGCTTTAAGCAGAGCAAGATAAGTTTCTGGATATTTCTGCGCCCAATCTTCCCGCACTCCCAAAACTTTTTTTGGCTGTCCTGACCAAATTTCCAAAGCTGTGGCGGCAACGAAGCCAAAGTCTTGATGAACAGCAAGATAATTCCAGGGTTCTCCAGCACAGTAGCCATCAATATTTCCAGCTTTGAGTTGAGAAACCATTTCCATTGGTGGAATCACCGTTAAGCTGACATCTCGATCGGGATCTATGTCACCAGCTGCCAGCCAATAACGCAGAATTAGGTTCAGCATAGACGTTGGATGAACTACACCCAAAGTCAGAATTTTGTCGGGAGCAGCGTTAATCGCTACTTTTAAGTCAGCCAGATTTCTGACACCTTGGCTATACAATCTTTTGCTTAAGGTGATGGCGTTCGCATTGCGAGAGATATTTAGGGCATTGATTATAGGAACTGGTTTTTTACCACCAGCACCCAACGTTAGGGCTAAAGGCATTCCCGCCAGCATTTGGGCTGCATCTAATTTGCCAGTAACAACCCCTTGAGCTATTTCCTTCCAGGTATTGGCACGAGTGAGGGTGATATTTTCTAAACCGTACTGGGCAAAGAAGCCTTTTTCTTGAGCAACGATTAAAGGTGCAGCATCAGTCAGAGGCATAAAGCCAATTTCTAAATTGACTTTTTCTAAACCGTTGCGGGATATGGCTACTGGTGCTGAAGTCTGCTGTGCTTTGCGTTTCTTAACTAGCTTTTGTTGGTTAAGGAAATAAATCATTTCATTCCGCAGACTGTAGTAGCTGGGATGTTTGACAACTTCCAAGCGTTGACGCGGGCGAGGGATTGGCACTTCGAGGATTTGCCCGATATGAGCTTCTGGGCCATTAGTGAGCATGACAACGCGATCGCTCAACAACAGTGCTTCATCTACGTCATGTGTCACCATCACACAAGTAACGTTGTGTTCGTTGCAAATTTTCATCAGTTGCTCTTGCAAACTACCCCGTGTTAGGGCATCCAACGCCCCAAAGGGTTCGTCTAGCAGTAATAACTTGGGACGAGTTGCCAAGGCGCGAGCGATCGCTACCCGTTGTTTCATTCCCCCAGATAACTCGCTAGGGCGTTTATTTGCCGCCAAACGCAGCCCCACCATATCGATATGTTCTTCGATAATGCTTCTGCGATCGCCTTTGGATTTACCCTTGTACACTTCATCCACAGCTAGGGCGATATTTTCCCATACTGTTAACCAAGGCAGTAAAGAGTAATTTTGAAACACAACCATCCGATCTGGGCTGGGTTCTCTAACTTCCCGCCCTTCCAAAGTCACACCGCCAACACTTGCTCTATCTAAACCTGCAATGATGTTGAGCAAAGTAGACTTACCACAACCAGAATGTCCAATTAGAGAAACAAATTCCCCTTCTTGGATTTTCAAATCAATATTTTTTAGAGCAATATATTTGCCGCCATTCGGAAGTTCAAATACACGGTCAATGTGGTCAACTTCAACAAAAGTAGTCATTTTTAATTCGTAATTCGTAATTTGGTAAGTAATTTATTTGCTAGTCTGGTACAACTTTGCTAGCTATAAAACCAACCATTCTATCTAGAATCAATCCGACCAAACCAACATAAATTAGTGCGAGGATAATTTCGCTTAAGTTAGTTTCTGTGGTTGTGTTGTAAGCATCCCAAATAAATGAACCAATTCCTACACCACCGACTAACATTTCTGCTGCAACGATTGCTAGCCAAGATAAACCAATGCCGATTCGTAATCCCGTGAATATATAAGGAACAGTTGCAGGAAACACAACTTTTAGGAAATACTTTAATCCTTTCAAACGCAAAACTCTAGCTACGTTTACATAGTCTTGAGGAATTTGTTGCACGCCCACTGTGGTGTTGATCACAATCGGCCAAATGGATGTAATGAAAATCACGAAAATAGCTGAAGGATTCGCTTGTTGAAATGCTGCCAGAGAAATTGGTAGCCATGCTAGAGGCGGTACTGTCCGCAACACTTGGAAAATAGGATCTACGGCATTATATAGTAACTTGTTAGCACCAACAAAAATCCCCAATGCAATGCCAACAATTGCTGCTAGGGAAAAGCCCAAAGCAACTCTTCCCAAACTACTAAGTATTTGCCAGCCCAAACCTTTATCACTTTCACCATTATCAAAAAATGGATCGATTATAAAAGGGTTCCAAGTTTCTGAAAATGTTTCTATTGGGCCAGGCAAACCAAAGTTAGGAGTTAAACAAACTAGTTGCCAAATCACTAGAAAAATAGCTAATGCTACCAGTGGTGGCACAATTTTTTCCGAAACTAACTTATTAATCTTTTTGCGGTTACTTTTTCTGAAATTGCGACTTCCAAGGATAGCTGCCATTACTTTTTTCTCCAGTTCCCTTTATGTAGCCAAGCGAAAAAATTAAAGTTTGTAGTAAGGACTTCAGTCCTAAAAACCCTTTCCATTAGCGAGATTGGTCTCGCTAAAAACTAAGATTATGTTGGATATTTCATTATCCCTAAACGCTTCATTAAACCTTCTTAATTTTCAAACTTTGCAAATATTTATCTGGTTTCTCAGGGTCAAACTTCACCCCATCGAAGAAAGTCTCAACTCCACGAGAACTACTCTTAGGAATTTCAGAATCAGCAACACCAATAGCTTTCGCTGCTTGTTTCCACAAGTCCTCTTTATTCACTTGATTAACTATTTCTTGAACTTTAGTATCTTTTGGTAAATAGCCCCAGCGAATTTCTTCTGTTAAAAACCAAATATCATGACTCTTGTAAGGATAGGAAGCATTATCTACCCAGAATTTCATTGGATGTGAAAAGTTTTGCTCAGTCCGTCCATCGCCGAAGTCAATATTGCCTTTAGACCTTTCTAAAATATCTGCAACAGCAACGTTAAAGTATTTACGGTCAGAACAGATTTTGCACATCTCCTCTTTATTCTCGGCGCGATCGCACCATTGTTGAGCTTCCAAAACTGCCATCAACAATGCCTGTGCAGCATTAGGATTTTGATCAACCCAATCTTTCCGCATTGCAAAAGCTTTTTCTGGGTGATCTTTCCACAACTCGCCTGTAACTAAAGCTGAATAACCTAATTTTTGGTTCACCAATTGAGCGTTCCAAGGCTCTCCCACACAGAAAGAATCGATGGTGCTGACTTTCATATTTGCCACCATTTGCGGTGGTGGTACAGGCGATAAAACCACATCTTGATCTGGATTAATACCGCCAGCCGCCAGCCAATAGCGCATCCATAAATCGTGAGTGCCGCCAGGAAAGGTCATACCAAATTTCAAGGATTTTTGCTCGGCTTTGGCAAGATTCGCAGCTTCTTTCAACGCCTTACTTTCTAATTTTACATTCAGGTTTTTAAATTTATTGGCAACAGAAATAGCCTGACCATTGGTATTTAATCTTGCCAAAATATACATTGGCACTTTATCGTTAATGGTCATCAAATAAGGCATGGGGCTGAGGATGTGTGCGCCATCAATACCACCGCCAGATGAGCCAATTTTTAAGTTATCACGGGTGACAGGCCAAGATTTTTGCTTGATGACCTCAACATCAGTCATGCCGTATTTGGCAAAGAAACCCTTTTCTTTAGCAATAATTATGGGAGCAGCATCAGTTAGAGCAATGAATCCTAATTTGGCTTTGGTTGTTTCTACCTTTGGCGCATTAGCTACTGTAGAGACATTGGCAGCCGGAGCCGCAGAGGGTGCATTCCCATCTGTTGAGGCTGTATTGCTACCAGAAGAACAACCATGAGCCAAGATAGAAGCCGCCGCCGCAGTAGTGGTAGTTAAAATAAATTTTCTGCGCGAAATATTTTTCATTTGTCCTTTATTTTTTGTCATTTGTTAAGCACTAACAATTAAGTAGTGAGGTGCAAATAAAATCAAGTTTGTAGTAAGCAATTTAATTTTGATAATCCTAAATAAGCGATAAATCACTCACTACGAACTAAGATTTTGTTTCATGTATAATTATCCCCACCTACCTACTAACTGTTAATTACTAAAGCTTCTTGCTTGAGTTTTGCGCCAAAGTTTTTGATTAGTAAATCTTGCAATAATGGCTGCAAGTCTTCGCAGGGTATGCCTTTGATAACGCAAGTTCCTAAATGAGCGTCTTTGCCAACTTTGCCGCCCATATATATATCAACGCCTTCCAAGGTTTTGCCATTTTTGCGAGTTTTAGTTCCCATCAAGCCGATGTCTGCAACTTGCGGTTGGCCGCAAGAGTTTGGGCAACCTGTCCAGTGAATTCGGACTGGATTGATGAAGATTAAATCCTCTTCTAAGGCTTTAATCATTTCCAGGGCGCGGTTTTTGGTTTCGATAAGGGCGAAGTTGCAAAATTGTGCGCCTGTGCAAGATACTAGCGATCGCGCCAGTAAACCTGGATCAATAGAGAACCTTTCTAGTAATGGTTCTGTTAAAAATGTTGCTAACCGCGAGTCAGAAATGTTGGGAATGACGATGTTTTGCTCAACTGTAAAGCGAATTTCGCCACTGCCATAAACTTCTGCCATACGTGCAATTTCAAACATATCTTCGGCATACAACCGACCGACGGGAATATTTAAACCTGCGTAATTTAATCCCGCTTGCTTTTGTTTATATACTCCGATGTGGTCGCGTTTTTCCCAGTCGATCTCGTCTTTTGCGGCTGCGGGTAATAATGATTTACCCAGACGGCTTTCTACTTCTGCTCGAAACTTATTTACACCCCATTCATCAATTAGCCACATCAAGCGGGATTTTTGCCGATTGGCACGCGGCCCGTTGTCACGAAAGACTTCCAAAACTGCTCTACATACAGCTACCACATCTTCTGGAGCCACCCAAGCATTTAGAGGAATCGCCGCCTCACAACGTTTAGCTGAGAAAAAGCCACCGACGAGGATGTTAAAACCAAATATCGGCGATTGAGACAATTCTTGCCCAGTCGCTTCCTTAAATGCTGGAACAAAAGCTAAATCGTTAATTTCAGCGTGAACTGAATTGTCTCTTCCACCTGCGATCGCAATGTTAAATTTCCGTGGTAAGTTGCTAAACTCTGGGTTTCCTTCACCTTTGTTGGTGAGCATATCTTGAATTTGTTGTATCAACTCTCGTGTGTCGTACAACTCATCTGCATCTAAACCCGCTACCGGATCGCCTGTAATATTGCGGATGTTATCCATCCCTGATTGGATAGTGGTTAAACCAACTGCGTGAAATCTATTAAAGATATCTGGTAAATCTTCAATTCTGATTCCCCGTAATTGGATATTCTGTCTGGTGGTAATATCGGCGCACCCATCATCTCCGTAACGCTGCACCACTTGGGCTAAAACACTCATCTGACTGCTGGTGAGAATACCATTAGGCATCCGTAACCGCATCATAAACTTGCCTGGGGTAACAGGGCGGAAAAACACGCCTACCCACTTGAGCCGATGATCGCGATCTGTTTCGTCCATTGCTTCCCAGCCCAAGGCGGCAAATTTCTCTATGTCTTCCCTGATGGCGAGTCCATCTTTTTGCGCCTTGAATTTCTCGAATTTATTGAGGCTGGTAGTCGTAGTTGTTGTGTCTGTCATGAGGCTGACTCTCGTGAGAATTTGTGCTGCTAATTGCCCAATATCAATCAACCCGTAGTTCCATTAGGTGGTGTATCTACGAGGGTTAGGGAATAAAGACTTAATATTTGATTACGGCTGATTATTGTTACTCAAAAGCATTCCAACGTGAAACTTCAAATCCGTGGTTAGTTAAGAAAAACTTGTCGCCATTTACATCTGTAAAATTTGTCAAGCAGGTTTAGATAATGTTCATGTAACAATTTCGATACTCATAACTTAAGACGATATTTCTGTTAAAATCGTATAAATTGTTACGATTTTTTAGTAAGATTGCTGAAAAAGGATATGTAATATGCATTTTTTGCATCAAGGTCAGCCAATGAGCTACTTAAAGCGCTTGATAAAAAGTGTTTGACATGATCCAAGCGGTTTTGGATTGCCATAGATTAATCCAAAATCCAAAATCCAAAATCCAAAATCTAAAATCCAAAATTGATTGGCACTTATGAAACGTCGTGATTTTATAAATTGGGTAGGTTTGGGTTTGATAGCGAGTTCTCTACCTGTAGCGATCGCAGCTTGTTCTTCTCAAACACCTTCTGCAACTGGAGATTGGCAAACAGTAGGCACTTCGGCAGAATTAGATAAAACTGGTCAATTGTTGGCTAAAAACTCACCGGCTGGGCCTGTGTTGGTAGTCGGTACATCTAAAGCCGCAATGGCAGCTGTTAACCCTACCTGTACTCACGCAGGTTGCACCGTAGCATGGAAAGCTGAGGCAAAAAAATTCGCTTGTCCCTGTCATGGTTCAGAATTTGGGGTTGATGGTAAAGTGCAAAAAGGGCCAGCGACAGAAGCACTTAAAACTTACGCCGCCAAAATTGAAGGTAATTCAGTTCTAGTCAAGCCAACCTAATGGAGGCAGAAGACAGAAGGCAGAAGGCAGTCCCGATGAAACGAGTTTCAAAAGCCTTGCATGGAAAAGGGATTGGAAACTGGTATTTTTACTTAGCACTCAGCACTTTCAAGGCAGGAGGCAGAAGATTGATAATTAAAGCAGGGTATCGTGAGTAATATCAACCAGCTTTTGGTGCAAGCCCAGACAGCATATAATGCATCTGATTGGTCATCACTGATTCAATATTTACAACAATTAATTTTAGGGTCAGACTCACAACATCCAGAGGTAGTTAAAAATCGACAATATCTGCTGACATTAGCAATTTCAATGTTAGAGATGGGGGATTTTCAACAACGCTGGGAAATCACCAAAGTTTTGACTCACTTGGGAAATATTGCCATCCCACCACTGATTGACATCTTAGAAGATGAAGATGCAGAGGAAGAGTTACGCTGGTATGCAGCGCGAACTTTGGGCGAATTTCAGCACCCAGAAGCGATCGCACCCTTGGTTGAATTATTGAAAACTGATGAGGATGAAGAACTCAAAGCGATCGCAGCCACAGCACTAGGTAAAATGGGTACTGTTGCTATTACTTCACTAACTGAACTTCTAGCAGATGAAGATACAAGACTTTTAGCAGTTCGATCGCTTTCCTGTATTCCCCAAACAGAAACTATCACACCGCTATTGAGTGTAGTGCAAGATTCACAAGCCACAATCCGCACGGCTGCAATTGAAGCCCTCAGCAGTTTTCATGACGAACGTATACCACCAATCTTGTTAAACGCTTTGGATGATATCGCTGCTATAGTTAGGCGTGCAGCAGTGCTTGGTTTAGGTTTTCGCCCCGATTTGCGCGAAGCATTAGATTTTGTGGCAAGATTGCAACCCAAGCTTTACGACTTTAATCTTGATGTTTGTTGTGCAGCCGCAATTTCCCTTTCTCGGATGGGTGGTAATGACGCTGAAAAACATTTATTTAATTTGTTGATTTCACCTCAGACGCCAACAAAGCTGCAATTAGAAACCATCCGCGCTTTAAGTTGGGTGGGGACACCATCTAGTTTGGAATATTTGCA
This sequence comes from Nostoc sp. UCD121, assembly GCF_014222285.1. Classification (GTDB taxonomy): domain Bacteria; phylum Cyanobacteriota; class Cyanobacteriia; order Cyanobacteriales; family Nostocaceae; genus Nostoc. Next base: position 9,315 of record NZ_JACKZS010000158.1, on the reverse strand, counting down.
AACAGCATTTGATCAAATCACTTCAGAGAGACTTTGGCAAGAAATTGTCACTGTTTTGGGGCGAGTACAAAAGCCGCAAACTACACAAGCTGTAGAAATATTATTGCAACTACTGCAATCGCAGCATCCAGCTACAGAGATTGCTAATGTAAAAAGTGCGATCGCTTTATCTTTAGGACAGTTAGGCGAAATACAAGCAATTGAACCATTGATTTCACTGCTAGCTGATTCTAATGTATCAGTGAGACTACACGCGATTGCTGCACTCAAAAATTTGGATGGGGAAGTTGCACATCAAAAATTGCAACAGTTAGCCAATAATGCTGCACTCACACCACATTTGCAACAAGGAATAGCGATCGCTTTAGCTGAGTGGTAATTTCCCTCAATCTTCCGATATTTTGTATTTCACTCAAGCGAGAACCTCTGTAGCTAAACTGCAAAAGTATAGTATTATAAAATATAACGAGCGTTCGATATAAAAAAATGAGTCATGCCTAAGATTGTTGACCATGAGCAATACCGTAAAGAACTGCTCGACAAGTGCTTTGATTTATTTGCCCAAAAAGGCTATGGTTCCATTACTATGCGTCAAATTGCTGAAGGATTAGGGGTTTCTACTGGTACGTTATACCACTATTTTCCTAGCAAACAAGCCTTATTTGAGCAATTGGCCCAAGAAATATGTGAGCAAGATTTAAGTGCAGCATTGGCTGAATTAGAAGGAGCGCAAACCCTACAAGCGGCAATGGAAGCACTAGGTAGGTATCTAGTGAAAAACGAAGATTACTTCATTAAGTGGACTTATATTTGGATTGATTTTTGTCAACATCAAGACTCTAAGGAAATGTTGAGTAATGGTGTTTTTAAGCGGACTAACCAGCGTTATCAGCAGGCAGCCTGCGATTTTTTAGGTATTCAAGATCCGGTATTGGCTTCCTTTGTCTTGAGCTTTGTCAACGGTTTAATTTTGGAGAAGTTATGGGGTGATGAAACAATTGATTTTATTGAACAATGTACATTGTTAGGCAAAATGCTCACGGCATATTTGCCGCAAGAGTTACGAGTTAGAAATAAAACAGATTTTGAGAGCTAGATTTTTTAGGAGAGTAAAAGAGATGGTTTTGTCAAAAAAATCTTCTAATAATAAAGGGTTAATTGCATTAGTAATTGTAGCTACTTTGATTACAGGTGGAATTGTTGTTTATGGAATTTCTCGGTCTGGGTTAGTTGGTCAAACAGAGAAATCTGAGCCAGTAGAAACCATGCCCAAAATTCAAAAAGTGGCTGCATTAGGACGACTCGAACCCGAAGCAGAGGTAATTAGCTTGTTTGCGCCCTTGGCATTAGATGGCGATCGCATTGCCAAAATTTTAGTCAAAGAAGGCGATCGCGTTCAAGCCGGACAGATGGTAGCAATTTTAGATGCCCGCGATCGCTTACAAACTGCTGTACTACAAGCCCAACAACAAGTTAGAGTTGCCCAAGCTAAACTCAACCAAGTGCAAGCTGGAGCAAAAGCAGGAGAAATTAACGCCCAGCAAGCCAGTGTTGAACGCCTTGAAGCCCAGTCTCAAGGAGACAAAACAGCGCAGCAGGAAGCGATATTCCGCATAGAGGCGCAGTGGGAAGGGGACAGAATCGCGCAAGAGGCAACCATTAAGAAGCTAGAGGCAGAACTGAAAAATGCCGAAGCCGAATATCAACGTTATCAGCAGCTATATTCTCAAGGAGCAATTTCTAACTCTTTGTATGACAGCAAAGGCTTGACTGTAGAAACTGCTAAACAGCAAGTAGATGAAGCCAAAGCAGTTCTCAACCGCATTAATACCACTGCTAGCAAACAACTAGCCGAAGCTAAAGCAGCACTCGCCCGCACTAATGCCACTGGTAGTAAGCAAGTTAGTGAAGCCAAAGCCACACTTACCAGTATTGCAGAAGTTCGACCTGTAGATGTAGCCGCAGCCAAGACAGAAGTTGAAAATGCGATCGCTACACTTAAACATGCCCAAACTGAATTGGCGGGTGCTTATATCAAAGCACCGATGGCGGGACAGATTATCAAAATTCATACGCGAGTCGGAGAAAAAATTAGTACTTCTGGCATTGCAGACTTAGGGCAAACAGACCAGATGATGGCAGTAGCAGAAGTTTATCAAACCGACATCGGTAAAGTGAAACTAGGACAACAAGCAGTGATTAGCAGTCAGGCGTTTGTCGGTGAACTGCGAGGAACCGTTGCCCAAATTGGCTTGCAGGTAAATAGACAAAACGTTTTCAGCAACGAGCCAGGAGAGAACCTTGATAGCCGAGTAGTTGAGGTGAAAATTCGCCTCAGTCCTGAAGACAGGAAACGAGTTGCAGGTTTCACTAATTTACAGGTACAGACAGCAATTGAAATATAGAGTTTTTATTTGTTGTCTCGTGTATTCCAATATTTTTTATAGGGTGAATTAAACCATGATTAAAGTCATATACCTTTTGCTTTGTGTACTTGGCTTCGTTCTACCTTACTCCCAGTTTGTTCCGTTTTTACTAGAGCATGGTCTTGATATAAAGCTGTTTTTTGAACAACTCTTTGTCAACAAAATTTCTGGTTTTTTTGGCATGGATGTTATTGTTTCATCCCTGGTTTTGTGGACATTCGTATTTTGGGAAGGAACACGTCTGAAAATGCAAAATCTCTGGGTTTACGTTGTCTGTAATCTTTTAGTTGGTGTGTCTTTAGGTCTTCCCTTATTTCTGTTCATGCGAGAGCGCCAGCTTGAACAACAAGCTGAAACACTTGGTTATTAAGGAGTTTTTTCGATATGTTTTCTAAACTATTCCGCAAAACACCGCTAGCATGGCGGCAGTTAATGAAAGAAAAAACCCGTCTGGCTGTAGCAGTCGCAGGTATTGCCTTTGCCGATATACTGATGTTTATCCAGTTGGGATTTGAAAGTGCGCTTTTTGATGCTGCTGTGAAACCTCATCGCAATTTACAAGCAGATTTGGTTTTAATTAATCCCCAATTTCAAACTTTGTTTTCTGTAAAAAACTTTTCTAGAGAAAGACTATATCAAACATTAGGTTATGAAGGTGTTCAGTCAGTTAACTCTGTCTACATCAGCACCGGACAGTGGCGAAATCCTGAAACACGTCTTGAGCGTGCCATTTTAGTTTGGGGTGTAGATCCGGCAAAATCAGCATTTAAATCGTCCGAAATTAAGCAAAATCAGGAGCATCTTAAACAGTTGTATCAAGTTCTGTTTGACCAGGCAGGTCGTCCAGAATACGGGGCGGTTGCCGATATCTTTAAGAATACAGGCAAATTTGACACGGAACTGAATAGTAAAGCCGTCTTTGTTAAAGGCTTGTTTACTGATGGTGCTTCCTTTGCAGCCGATGGTAATGTGATCACCAGTGACTCGACCTTTCTCCAGCTATTTCCACAGCGTCAACCCGATCGCATCGAAGTTGGGTTAATCACGCTTAAACCAGATGCCGATGCTGAAAAAGTGCGATCGCAACTTGTCAATGGACTACCTAAAGATGTCAGAGTCCTGACTCCAGAAGAGTTTGCCAAAGTGGAGAGAACTTACTGGGAAGCAGGTACTGGCATTGGTTTCATTTTCGGTTTGGGTACAGCAGTCGGGTTTATTGTTGGCATCGTGATTGTTTACCAAATCCTTTATTCTGATGTTTCCGATCACTTGCCAGAATATGCCACCCTCAAAGCAATGGGATACACCGATAATTATCTCTTGGGAGTTCTAATTCAAGAAGCATTGTTATTAGCTATCTTAGGTTTTCTGCCTGGATTCATCCTTTCTTTTGGATTGTATCAAGTCACTTATGTGGCGACAATGCTTCCTATTTTCATGAAAATGGAACGGGCGATCCAGGTTTGGATTTTGACCGTGATTATGTGTAGTGTTTCTGGTGCGATCGCAATACGAAAGTTACGATCTGCCGATCCTGCTGATGTTTTTTAGACGCGATGAATTATGTCTCTAGAGAAGACGCGATTGATTACGTCTCTACAAAAATTAGGAATTATCTGCTCCATACTTAATGACCTATAAAATATTATGTTGCAAAAATCTTTACCAGAAAATCCCAACTCAACACTTTCTACTTTAGAATCTGTAATTTCTGTTAGTAAGCTCAACCACTATTTTGGTGAAGGTGGGCTTCGTAAACAAGTATTATTTGATATTAATTTGGAGATTAAGGCAGGGGAAATTGTCATTATGACTGGCCCCTCTGGATCGGGGAAAACTACCTTGTTAACCCTAATGGGTGGATTACGTTCTGCCCAAGAAGGTAGTCTAAAAATCTTAGGAGAGGAAATTTGTGATGCCAAAAAGCAGCAGTTAACTAAGCTGCGCCGCCAAATTGGTTATATTTTCCAGGCTCATAACCTGATGACTTTTTTGACAGCTAGAGAAAATGTGCGGATGTCTTTAGAGTTGCATGATGATTTTTTGAATCAGGATATCAATGCAAAAGCGATCGCCATTTTGGAAACTGTCGGTTTAGCAGATCGTGTCGATTACTACCCAGAGAAACTATCTGGAGGGCAAAAGCAACGGGTTGCGATCGCTCGTGCTTTAGTTAGCCACCCTAAGATTGTCTTAGCAGATGAACCTACTGCTGCACTCGACAAGAAATCTGGGCGCGATGTTGTAGAAATAATGCAGAAGCTAGCCAAAGAACAAGGCTGCACGATTTTGCTAGTTACCCACGACAACCGCATCCTCGATATTGCCGATCGCATCATTTATATGGAAGATGGGCAACTGAAGGACTATGACGCAGATTCTACCGCAACGCCAGCAGCCTAACACTGCGCTCCAGCAGACAGAATAGAAATAGTCAATTCTTTTTTGGCGATATTTATCAAAAAATCCGTGGAAAGCGGATAATTGACGAAAAAGGCAGTAAAAGCTGATTTACCCAAATGTAAAGCGGAGAAAAATTACTGTAACAAACTATACTAAATTTTGGTTAAAAACCCGTTAACTTAATGAAACCGATAAATGTAATTCAGGCTACATAACAATGCGCCTAGAGCAGTTGCAAGCCTTTCTAGCGATCGCACAAACCGGCAGCTTTCAACAAGCAGCGCGAACATCTGGTGTTACCCAATCGACGATTAGTCGCCAAATTCAGGCATTAGAAGCAGATTTGGGTGTAGAACTTTTTCATAGAACTACTCACGCCAAATTAACGCTAGGAGGTGAATGTTTACTACCTCGTGTCCGTAAAATATGCCAAGAATGGGAGACAGCTACACAAGAATTAGCTGATTTAATCGCCGGAAAGCAACCAGAACTTTGCATCGCCGTGATTCACTCATTATGTGGATCTTACTTACCGCCAGTGTTGCAAAAATTTTGTCATGCTTATCCAGATGTGCAATTGCGGGTGACTTCATTAGGAAGCGATCGCGCCCTGAAAGTCCTCAAAGATGGATTGGTAGATTTAGCAATTGTGATGAATAATCGCTTTTTAACCACTGCTAGAGAAATGGTGGTAGAAGTACTTTATGATGAACCAATAGAAGTTCTCACCGCAGCTAATCATCCCCTGGCACAGTATGAATGTGTCCCTTGGTCGGAGCTAATTCGTTATCCGCAAGTGGTTTTTAAAGATGGTTATGGGATGCAGCGCTTAATACAAGATAGATTTGAGCGAATGGAAGCTAAACTTCAGGCAGTTTTAGAGGTAAATACCCTAGATGCCTTTCGGGGAGTGGTGCGCCAAGGAGAATTAATCGCTTTACTACCTCAATCAGCATTACTGGAAGCAGGTCTTGACCCTACTTTAGCAGTTCGTTCCTTAGAGAACAATAATATTAGTGGTTTAACAGATGGTTCAAGTTTGACTCGGCGGGTAGTTATGGTGACAACTCAAGACCGGCTGCAAATTCCCCCCATTAAGCACTTTTGGCAACTCGTGCGCGAAAATATTCCATTACAAATTGATCAGCAGCGATCAGCTTCATGAAGCGTCATTAGTCATTGGTCACTTGTACTGAGCGAAGCCGAAGTATTAGTCATTTTCACAAAGGACAATGGACAAATGACAAAGGACAAAGGACAGAACACAAATGAGCAATGTATTTAGGGAATTACTAAAAAAAGTAGGTAGCGGAAACCACACAGGCGAAAACTTAACTCGCGCCGAAGCAGCCAGCGCCACTAAAATGATGCTGCTGGGTGAAGCTACACCAGCCCAAATCGGGGCGTTTTTGATTGCTCATCGAATCAAGCGTCCTACGGGGGAAGAGTTAGCGGGAATGTTGGATGCTTATGATGAACTAGGGCCAAAGCTGCAACCATTCGACTCTGGCCGAACAGCGATCGCTCTTGGCATCCCTTATGACGGCAGAACCCGCACAGCACCAATTAGTCCGGTAACAGCTTTAATCCTCGCCGCAGTTGGGCAACCAGTGATCATGCACGGTGGCGATCGCCTGCCAACCAAGTACGGCTTACCCCTAATCGATATTTGGCAAGGTTTAGGAGTCGATTGGACTACCCTACCACTAGCAAAAACCCAGCAAGTGTTTGAGCAAACGGGAATCGGCTTTATTTATTTGCCTCAGCATTTTCCCTTAACTAACAGTATTTGGGAGTACCGCGACCAACTTGGCAAACGTCCGCCCTTAGCGACAATGGAGCTAATGTGGTGTCCTTATGCTGGGGATGCTCATGTCATTACAGGGTTTGTGCATCCCCCCACAGAAGGCATGTTTAAGATAGCTCTAGGGCTGCGGGGTATAACGAAATTTACATTAGTAAAAGGACTGGAAGGTAGTTGCGACTTACCGCGCGATCGCACTGCAATTATCAGCTTATCTTCATCCTTAGCATCCCAAGAGGTAGAAAGATTGCACCTCGTACCCCGTGATTACGGCTTTACTACCAAAAACGTACCCCTTGGAACTACTGAAGAATTGGTAGCGGATATTCAGGATGTTTTAGCAGATAAACCAGGTGAACTAATGCAAACAGCCTTGTGGAATGGTGGATTTTACCTATGGCGCAGTGGTATTTGTTCAGATATGCCAGAGGGTTTAGCTAAGGCAAAAGAATTATTAACCAATGGTGCAGTAGCGGCTAAACTCCAAGAACTCAACCAGAGAATAAATTCATTGTCATCTGAAATATTTCTGCCAGTGTAAACAGTTCATTTAAAAACATGGATTTCACCACTTTAGGGTGTCAAGGATTTCTCCAAAATAGATTTTTGTTGCAACCAATCTTGACCTACTTGAATACTGATATCTGAGCCAAGGTTGCCAGTACTTTCCACACGCACTTCGCCAAATCCCAAAGTGTCACGAATCGATTCGGCACTTTCACCATCTCCTTGCTGGGCGACAATATGAGTCACATCTAAAGGTTCACCCCATGCTTTAGCTATATAAATATTGCGATATCCAGATTTTTCCAAGGCTCTAATTAATGGTTGGAGATTAGAGCGATCGCCACCTGTACTATCTTGAATTGCTACACGCAAAGAGCGTGGATCAGCCATCTGCTGTTCTTGTTCTGATTCCAAGCCAAAATGTTGAGCCATCAGTTTAGCAATACCATTTTTACTGGGCAACCAATAGCTAGCATCATACTCACTCTTCTCGCTAAAGCGACCTGGCAGCATTAACATTTGCATATTAGAGCGATTTGTCCGCACGCCAAAACCCATTAGTGCCACTAACTCTTCAACCGTCAAATTAGTATCGATGTGGTCTTTAACTACATCCAAAACTTTAGGTAATTGAGCAACAGTAGCTGGGTTGAGTGTTTGATCCATCAAGGCACGCATGACCATTTGCTGGCGTTGAATCCGACCAATATCACCAAGCTCGTCATGTCTAAACCGCAGCAATTGCAGTGTTTGTTCGCCGTTGAGATGCTGCTTACCCGCCTTCAAATTGATGTACAAATGCTGAGAATCATCTTGGTACTTCATATCTTTGGGGACGTAGACTGTTACGCCTCCTAAAGCATCAATCAACTTGGCAACTCCCAGAACATTAATTCGCACATAGCGATCAATTCCCGCCCCACCTAAGAGATTACTGACGGTTCTAGCAGTTAAAGCTGGCCCACCTTCAACATTAGCAGCATTAATTTTTTTCACTCCATACCCCTCTATTTCTGTGCGGGTATCTCTGGGAATGGAGAGCATGACTATTTTTTTCGTCTCTGGATCAAATTTGAGTAAGAGCATTACATCCGAAAGACCATCAAAGGAGTTTACCTGGGGCAGGTATTTGAGGTTTTTGGTGTCTTGGGGAGGGTTTTGGACATCTGGGGGAAGTACGCTCATCCCCATAACTAAGAGATTCACCGGGCGAGTTAATTGTGAAAATCGCATCACACCTCCAGAAATGCGATCGCCATCAAAGGCTGCCTCCTCCTGCGGACTTAGCTGGGCTTGCTGCAAAGGCGTACTGGTTAAAGATACCGCCAAAAGTGCCCCTGCTGTTGCTGACACCATTGCAATCCCACTCATCCCTACCCAAAACCACAGCCAACGTCCAGATTTCGAGTTCTGAGAAATTTTTTTATTGGACTTTGAGGCTTTTCCCGACTGGTTTTCTTCCGCCGAACTTCTTTGAATGGTCACAGACTTCCTCACACTTACTCAATAATCAAATTTGGTAAATTTGCAGACTAAAAATATCCAAACAAATCAACCCATAATAGCTAACTCTTAATTATCAGTGCTAACTTTTTTAATGTAGTGTCAACCACAACACTTATAGCAGCATTTTTCCTTCTTTTGGGCCAACTTAGAGATGTTTTACTGAAGTATGGCAATAATAAACTGGATTTGACTAGATATATAGAGAAATCAACCATAATTTTTTAGGAAATAGGTAAAACTACTGAAGAATTCTCATCCTAAAAAATTAAGATAATTACTTACCAAACACTCGTTCTGCTAAAGTACTAAAGCCTGTTAAACGTCCAGATTTGCCCTGCATTAAGCGCAAAATCAACCAGACACTCACTATAAAATAACCCGACGTGAGAAAACTATTCAGGATAAATAGACGTAGCGAAAAAAAATCTGAAGTTGTGGCTCCGGTACTTAATAATAAATATCCCAACAGCCAAGTAAGTGCCAAAGTGATAGACAGACGGCTAACAGCAAGTTGTTCTCGGCTGGCCTGCCCCCGATAGAGAGTCCACAAAGATGGAAAAAAGCCGATAATCGGAATCAAATATAAAAGCAACTGGGTTTTGGGGATTGGAGATTGGGCATTGGGCATTGGGCATGGCGTAATAATCAATAGTTCTTCTTCCCCTGCTC
>NZ_JACKZS010000157.1 GCF_014222285.1 Nostoc sp. UCD121 | reverse complement strand
CCCCCATTCCTCACCGCAAAATGGGACTGCCATGATGATGAACTAAATACCACTTTCCACCAAGACAGTGAAATACATTTGTAGCTGTTGATTGTGCTTCAAGTCTTCTCCCAGAAACGACTTGGAATACATTTTCTCTCAGCACAACATAAGCAATATTATCAAGTATTTCTGTAGCAATTATATCTGTGTTTATTTCGATATAAGCAGTGTTTTTAAATATCTGCTCCCAAGAGATGCGAATCTCCTTCCAACCTCGTAGTATATTACTTCCAGGATGAATACAAAAACTGCCAGTTCCTTGTGACCATACGGTACTCATTATCTCAATATCTTTTCTTTCAAAAGCTCGATAAAAAGCTGCATTAGCCGCTAAAACTTCATCCTTTGTCATGGGGAAATTAATAGTTAGGAGTTAGGAGCTAAAAATTAGGATTTACTAAATTATAACTCTCAAGTTTGACAAATCAATTAGTAATGCCCAATGCCCAATTTCTAAATCTTTTTAACTGTACTAATAATTTGCAATAATTGGCTAGCTGTATAAGGCTTGGATAAAAAGGCTTTGATGCCCATATCATAGGCTGTATTAACTTTATCAGTCGAAGTCAGTCCACTGACGGCAATAATTTTGACATCTGGGTTAATTTTTCGCAGGGTGCGGATAGTAGTTATCCCATCCATAGACGGCATGACCATATCAGTCAAGACAAGAGATATTTCATCTCGATGTTCTGCATATAAGGCTATTGCTTCAATGCCATCGCTAGCTGTCATTGCTTTATAATTATGGCTTTCTAAGGATGTTTTTGTAACGTCTCGAATGGCAGCCTCATCATCTACAACTAAAATTAATTCTCCTTGTCCTGAAGGTAGTCTTTGGTCTTCTTGTTCTATAGTTTCCGCCGCTTCTTGTGCTGGCAAATATACCTTAAATTGGCTACCTTTTCCCTGTTCGCTACATACGTTGATAAAACCGCCGTGGCTTTTAATAATGCCAAGGACTGTAGAAAGACCAAGACCAGTACCTTTATTGATTCTTTTGGTAGTAAAAAATGGATCAAATATGCGATCTAATATTTCTGATTTAATCCCAATTCCTGTATCAGTAACAGTAATAACAACGTAATGACCAACTTTAGCTTCGATATGCATCTTGGCGTAATTTTCATCAATGAAGAGATTTTCCGCCGAAATTTTCAAAGTTCCACCATTTGGCATCGCGTCACGAGCATTAACACATAAATTCATCAGTACCTGATGCAGTTGGGTGGCATCACCAGATACAGTACAAAGATTTTGCGAAATTTGAGTGGAAACTTCAATAGATTTGGGAAATGTTTCTCTAATTATTTGCTGAATTTCTATTATTAAATGCTTTAATTGCAATATTGTACGTTCGCCTTCAAGCCCGCGAGTAAAAGATAATACTTGCTTGACTAAATTTGCCCCGCGTTTAGTGTTTGTAATTAATATTGGCAACAATCGCCGAGAACGCTCATCATGGACTTGTGCCTCTAACAGTTGGGCGGTCATCAAAATGGGCGCAAGAATGTTATTTAAGTCGTGGGCGATACCACTGGCTAAAGTGCCAATGCTTTCTAATCGCTGGGCGCGGAGAAATTGCGCTTCAAGTTGTTTTTTTTCTGTGATATCAGTGTTAACAACGAGGAAGGATTGTGCTTTATTGCCGAATTCATGCACTAGTGTCCAACGGCTTTCGACAATAATTTCTTTACCTGATTTTGTTTTTTGCTGTAATTCGCCCTCCCAAGAGCCATTGTTCATCAAAACATTGAGTGCTTCTCTAACTTTAGACGAATGTTTTTCATGCCAGAGATATCGTGTCTTCTTCTGGAGTGCTTCTTCTTTCTTCCAGCCATACAGACTCTCAGCAGCTTTGTTCCAAAATAAAATTTTATCGTCTAAATCACGCACAAAAATTGCATCAGTGGCAACATCTAGTAAAGCGGCTTGTTCGCGGATTTTATGTTCTGTCTGTTTGCGCTCGATGGCATAGCGGATAGAACGCTCTAACAAAGGTGCAGTCAACTGGCTTTTTTCAAGATAATCTGCGGCTCCGGCTTTCATCGCTTCGATATCTATTTCCCAGTCGCCCTGACCAGTCAGTAAAATTATGGGAGAAGAACACCCGTTGGCAATTGCTTCGCGTAAAAGTTCCAGTCCATTGTGTGGCCCCAAACGGTAGTCTACAAGATAAACGTCATGTTGGTGGCGAGCGATCGCATTTCTAGCTGCTTCATAATTATTCACCCACTCCAACTCGCAGTCTGCTACCTGAAATTCACTGAACCAGTAACGAGTCAAAATATAGTCATCTTCGTCATCATCAATGAACAAAACTTTGATATGGCTGTTGTCCATGTTTTTCTCCCACTGCTTCTAGTGGTAGTTTCACGATTTCAAACCAGTATTTGACTAGAGTATCCATGACCTCGACCAATGAGGCAAAAGGCGCTGGCTTAATGATGAAGGAGTTCGCACCTAAATCATAAGTATTGTATATATCTTCTTCTCTTCGCGATGTTGTCAGTATTACAACTGGAATTTGCCGCAGTTGGGGGTCAGATTTTATCTCTTGGAGTGCCTCAAGACCGTTAATTCTCGGTAGATTCAAATCTAATAAAATCAAACCAGGATGTGGTAAGCTACTTCTGTTTGCATATCGGCCACGATGGTACAAATAATCCATCAACTCTTCACCATTACTTACGATGTATAGTTCAATTGGCACTTGACTCTCTGCCAATGCCTCACGAACCAAGATGCCATCGTCTTCATCGTCATCAACCATTAAGATAGTGAGATTTTTTTTTCGACCCTCCACATCGTCTCCTTTGCAGTGATTTATTATTATGAATCAAGTTATTAACCTGGCATAGATGGTAACTCTTCCATTGACAAAAATCATCACTTATGCAATTTATTTGTTTAGGATATGAAAGTTTTATTTCTTTTCTAATAGAAGGCGATGTCTAACAACAAATGGCTGTGGTGGTAGCCAATAGCCTGAAATAATCGAATCTTATTAATAATTCACATTAGGGTTGATTTGTACAATACATCAGTCCTAGAAATTACGAGTGGCAATTGTACAATTAAGCTAGTTTTGGGATTTATTATTAATCCCTCTCCAGGAAGAAAAATCAAGAATGGGAATTAATTGACAATAGGATTGTAAATTTCGCTCCTTGCCCAGGTTTGCTTTGGGCTGTGAGATGCCCATGATGACGCTCAATTATTTTCCGGCAGATAGCTAAACCTATACCAGTGCCTTCGTATTCAATGCTACTATGCAAACGTTGAAAAACATTAAAAATCCGATCAAGATATTTTTCTTCAAAACCAATCCCATTGTCTTCTACGATGATTTGGCAAAGTTCAGAATTACTAGATATGTTATCTGCTTGATTGTTTAATATCTTACTATAGATTTTGATAACTGGTGGTATTTGTGGGCGATGAAATTTGAGGGCGTTACCAATCAGATTTTGCAACAATTGACGCATCTGTATAGGATCAGCTTGAATAGTGGGTAACTCTCCTATTTCTACACTTCCTCCAGTTTGCTGCACATAAATTTCTAAATCAGACAATACCTCTTGGGCAATCTTTGTCAGATTTACTGATACAAAAGGTTGGGCTCTGGTAGTCACTCGTGAAAGTGTTAACAAGTCTTCAATTAATGTCTGCATTCTTGATGCAGCATTCTGCATTCGTTCTAGATAGTCACGTCCTTGTTCGCTTAAGGTGTCGCCACAGGTGCTTTTGAGCCGATCGCCAAAGCTTTTAATTTTACGTAGTGGCTCTTGCAAATCGTGGGAGGCGACAAATGCAAATTGTTTTAGTTCTTCATTAGAACGGGTGAGTTCTTCTCTGTGCCGAGTCTCTTGTTCTAGGATGAGGCTCTGAGTTGAGGCAATGCCTATTTGATCTGCCAGCTGTCGTAAAAGTTCAATTTCCCAGCTAGTCCACTGGCGAGGATGGGCGCACTGATGGGCAATTAGCAGCCCCCACATCTGATTTTTGAGGCAAATCGGGACTACAAGGTTGGCTTTAACGGCGAATCGTTCCAGTAATTCGATGTGGCAAGGTTGAATATCAGCTTCTTTGATATTGTTAATGATACTAATTCTTCCTTGGCGGTATTGGACAACATAATCATCGCGAAAGCAAGGGTCGATAATTTGCTCCCCCAGCACAACAGGTAAACCAGGAACTACTGCTTCTTGAACCGCCATGAAAGAGCCATTTGGCTGTAAACGCAAGATTAATACTCGGTCGGCAAGCAGTAGCTTTTGCACTTCTTTGACACTGGTTTGCAGAATTTCATCGATTTGTAAAGACTGGCGAATTTTTAGGGTGATATTGGCGAATAGTTGCGATCGCAAATTTTGGAGTTCTAATGCTGCTTGGGCACGATCGCGATCGCGCAGTACAGCTTGCCGTTCGCTGATATCCATCATCGCGCCCATCATCCGCACTGGTTTACCTGTTTGGTCATGAACGACATAACCGCGATCGAACATATAGGCATAAGAACCATCGCTGTGACGAAAACGGTATTCATTTGACCAGAATTTTTCACCGCTATCTATCAGTGTCCGCGCTTGGGAGGCGATTCTCTGCCTGTCGTCTGGATGTATATGTTCATACCACCACTGAGCGGTAAATGTTATTTGCTCTTTCGAGTAACCCAGAAGTTTTTCTAAAGCTTGATTCCACCACACCTCATCAGTCAGCAAATCCCAGTCCCATAAAAGATCGTTGGTAGCACGGGCGACTATTTGGAAACGTTCTTCGCTCTGACGCAGTTGTTCTTCTGCCAGTTTTCGTTCAGTGATATCTGTATGGCAACTAGTCATCCGCACAACATTACCATCTTCATCCCACACTGCCTGACCGCGATCCAAAACCCATTTATAGGTGTCATCTTTGCACCGGACTCGATGTTCGCTGATAAAAAACGGGGTAATCTGAGCAAAGTGATCGGCGATCGCTTGTCTCACGAATCCAATATCATCTGGATGTACTCGTGTTGCCCATTCGTCTAAATTATTGGAAATTTCATGTTCTGCGTAACCAAGCATTTCTTTCCAGCGAGTTGAGAAATATACTTGATTATTTTTAACGTTCCAGTCCCAAATGCCATCATTATTGCCCTGCACAGCTAATTGGCAGCGTTCTTCGCTTTCTTTGAGTGCATCTTCCATCCGTTGGCGCTCAATGGCTGTAGCGAGAACATTGGCAACAGCTTGGAGAAGAGAAATGTCATCTTTGGTAAAAGTGTGGTGTCTGGTTGTGTGTGCCCCAAAAACACCAAAAGGTCGCTCTTTGCCATAAATCACTACGCTAATGCCGCTCACTACTTGATGCTCATGTAGCAGTGGTGGCCCATTGAATCGTGTTTCGGTTCGGAGGTCATCAACAATCACTGGTTCCTTGGAAAGTAGGGTGTAACCAGCTTGAGAATTTCTCTCCCCGCTCACGATCGCCTTTCCCACAAGTCCAGGTTGCCAACCGACTCCAGCGCGTAGCAGCAATTTCCGATCGCCTGGCAGTAGTTCCAAAATTTTGCAAAACTCAACTTTGAGACATTGGGCAACAATTGTTACAGATGAGTTCATTAGGGTAGTCAAATCTGCACCAGCTAGAGCCATTTGACTTAGTTCTGCCACCATTGCTTGCTGGTTAGCATGAACTTCTAGGGCCTTCTCCGCTTGCCTGCGCTTGGTGATATCCATGTATACCCCAGATATTTGCACAGCCATACCCGACGTATCTACAAGGACGACTCCTTTGTTTGCTAAAAAACGAATTTTCCCATTGGGTAAAATAACTCGAAATTCAATTTCATATTTGGCTTTATCCTCAACAGCTTGCTGATGCGATCGCCTGACGAAATCGCGATCGTGGGGATGAATGCAGTGGAGAAAAGCTTGATATGTGTAGTTGAAAGTGCCTTTCTCTAAGCCAAAAAGTGCTTCTAGATTATCTGAGCAAGTAATTTTGTTCGTCAACAGATCCCAGTTCCAGGTGCCCATACGAGCAGCATCTAATGCCATCCTGAGTTCGACTTCCCGCAATTGTGCCTGTGTAGCTTGCTGTCTTAATTCCTGTATGGCATGATGAGCTTCCAAAAGACGGCGCAATCTTAGATGTAATATTGGCCATTGAATCGGCTTAGTAATAAAGTCAGTTGCACCCAGAGCAAAAGCTTTATCTACGGTTGCCTGATCGGAAAAAGCAGAAATCATTAACACTGGTGTGTTTTTGCCGTTGGAAAGTGCTTGCAGTTGAGCGCAGCAACTAAACCCATCCATCACCGGCATCATAATATCCAACAGTACTATATCTGGGTGGAGGCGAGTATAGATAGCGATCGCCTCTAGCCCGTTACTTGCTTCTTCTACCTGATACCCTGCATCTGTCAATTGTTTACACAGATGCATTCGCATAAAATTGTCGTCGTCTACAACCAGAATCAGTTTAGTCATTTGCGTTTATCCTGGGAGCGATCGCCCTTCCTTTCACTTTTTCGCATTACTGGGAGGATGTCAACTGATTGTAGCGAGGGGACAGGGAGCAGGGGGAAATTTAACCCAGCTTAGTTGAAGTAGCGGACTCAAACCCATCTTCTGGTTTCATAGCAGGAGTCATTTCCCTCTTCCCCCTGCTCCCTTGCCCACAGCTAAATGTCATGAAACCTTGATATTTATGCCAGAGAGCAACATTATCTAGCAATCAATGTCATGAAAGCATGATATGATGATCTCAGAAAAGCTTATAAATTCGTAATATAGTCAAAAAAGCTATAGAAAACACTTGATCCCTAGATATGCTTAGTGGTTAATATTGACTTAACAAACAGAACTTCTTCGATCCCAAAGAAATGCTAATTTTTGCATAACCAGGAATTGCCTAGAAGTTACCTCAATTTAAAAACAGATTAAAAAACTTAAAACTGGGCAAAACCAGGAGTCAGGAATAAGAAATTCATCTGGATGTGGATGATCTTTTATATAGCATTCTTTAACCAGGGGAAATCATTTACCGCTTAAACTACTGGAGGCCAAAATAATGGCAAAAGAACGCCCGCCACTAGAGGAGATGACCTTACGGCAACTACGAAGAGTTGCCAGCGAATATAGCATCTCTCGCTATAGCCGAATGCGTAAATCACAATTGCTGGCATCAATTTTAGAAGTCCAGCGAAGCAAAACATTGCTCAGTCCATCTCGTTCATTGGAGGCACAGGAAACCGTGGAAGCTGCTAAGTTTGAATTAGGTCAGGAAGATCGTACAGGTGGATCTCTAGCTGATGTTGATGAAGGACTCGCAGATTTGCCTTCTGGCTATGGTGAAAGCCGGATTGTCCTCTTACCACGCGATCCACAGTGGGCTTACACTTATTGGGATATCCCCAATGAACATAAAGAGGAACTGCGCCGCCAAGGGGGACAACAACTCGCGCTACGGATTTATGATGTCACCGACATCAACATCGAATACCAAAGCCCTCACAGCATTCAAGAATATCCGGCTGATGAACTAGCTAGAGAATGGTATCTACCAGTTCCAGTTAGCGATCGCGATTATGTGATAGATATCGGCTATCGTGCTGCTGATGGTCGCTGGTTAGTATTAGCTCGTTCTGCTAGAGTACACATTCCCCCCGTCTATCCTTCAGACTGGATTGAAGATGTCTTCATCACTGTCAACTTTGAAGAAGATTTGCGCGGTAAGACTCAGTACGAACTAGTTCCCCCCGCCAAAAAGATTGCAGCTACCACCAATGGTAATGCTGTGAATACTAACGGTAATCCTATCTATGACCAAATCTTTGGTTTAGCCGAATCTGCTGAAGCGCTACGAGTTGCTGGTTCTATCTTCGGTTCTCAGCATCAAGTACCAGGTTCAGCGCGTCCTGAACAAGCCCTTAGTTCCTACATTTTCCCATCTGGTGTGGGTATGTGGGCAGTTCCCACCGTCTCAGGCTTAACCGCTTCCGGTGCAGGAATGTCAGGTGCTGGCTTCTCCGCTTCCGCCGTCCCAGTGCGTCCGCGCCAGTTCTGGTTAATTGCCGATGCTGAATTGATAGTTTACGGTGCAACCGAACCCGACGCTACCGTAACCATTGGCGGCCGTCCAATTCAGCTAAATCCAGATGGGACATTCCGCTTCCAAATGTCCTTCCAGGATGGTTTAATTGACTATCCAATTCTGGCTGTAGCTGCGGATGGTGAGCAAACTCGGTCAATTCAGATGAAATTTAATCGTGAGACACCATCTCGGAATACTAACTCTAAAGAAGAGGCTATTTTAGAATGGTTCTCTTAAGTTGTAGTTATTCAGATTAATTTCAGACCGAAATTTTAAATTATTCCCCGCTATAGTAATTCTGTAGCGGTTTTTTTGTATTACAAACCTCATCTATGTTGAAACCTAGAGTTTTTTAAAAGATATATTTATTTATGTAGGTTGGGTGGAGTGAAACGCAACCCAACATTACCACCAAATTTTATGTTGGGTTACGCTAAAGCTGCACCCAACTTACAAAACTATAGTAATTCTGTAGCGGTTTTTTGCATTATTATGTCAACTAAAAAATTATTTTTGTTATTTGTCTCAATAATTGGCGCAAGCTTGTTATCAGGTTGTCAACAAATTGAAGCAAATCCAGTCCCCAAAGCATCTAAAACTTGCCCTGGCAAAAATCCTAAATTCAGTATTGATTTTTTTAAAACCAATAATCAAGGTCAAAAAATTTCTAAAGGCATTAACAATGTGATTATTTTTAATCCAAAATCAGCAGAATTAGATTTCAAAGTTAATGTTGGTCTATCTCATAAACTCTACGCCAAAGATGCCAGAGGGAAGCTACGTAAAGAATACATTCCAAAACAGTTTCATGAACTCATCAGTGATGAGAATGCCAAATTGAACGGACAGCTACCTATTGCCGCAATTAATGCTGACTACATAGATACTGATAATAAGCCACAAGGTTTAAATGTCTCTCGTGGTATAGAGTATTCAGGAGCATTTAAAAACAAGCGTTCTTCCTTTGGGATATCAGGAGGTACACCCAACCAGAGGCAGGCTACTATCCAAGCTGGTAGAAGAAAAAACGATATTCTCAATTACAATTTAGTAGGCGGTAATGGCAGATTCTATCGTCAGGGTAAGTTTAAAGATATTTGTCAAGATTTGGGAGAATTTGCTTGTAAAAATGCAACTAATCGCTCTCTAGCAGCTATCACTACTCAAGGCTATGTAATACTATTAGTTAATGACTTGAAAGCTAATTCAGAGATTGAGTTATCTCAACTTAATCAAGAGTTACTGCCAGATATGTTTGATAATGTCTTACAAGGCATTGCTAGCAATAACTGTTTAGGTAATATTCAAGAAGGAATTTTATTTGATGGAGGTATGTCTCCAGGATTGTATTATAACCAGAAAACTTATGTAGAAAATCTTGGGCCAATTGGTTCAGTGTTTTTGATATATAAAAAATGAATAGAGTTTAAAATTATTAAGGTTATTAGGGGTAATTCATGAATTACCCCTACCTCTATTTTTAGTTGAGATGATAGATGGATTTACTTCGTGCTGTAGTAAGTTTACTTCCATATAGCTAAATTTTAAAATACTGACTCTTTGACTTTTTTCAAATTCTCAAGCTTATTTGGATTTACCCAACGATTGACAAATTCGTGGTTATGTTTGTATACCTTGATTTGTACTTGCTTAGAACTTAACTGAACTACTTCGGCGGGAATCCTTTGGACATCGCTAGAATCTGCACGAGCCTTGTAAAGCCAAATGACTTTTTGCCCTACTTGAAAATAGTCAGAATTATTATTTGAAGAAGGTGTTTTTTCTGCCCAAGAGGGGAAAGCAATTACTAAGTTGATTAAAAGCACTAAAACTACTAAAGTGATTTGGAAAAGTTTCATGATCATTGCACTCGTCTTGGGCCTGGTGGGGCAATCAATCTGCTGTTCTAGCATTTAGCTATTCTCCTTCTTGGTTTTATCAAAGTTTAAAGATAGATATACCAAAATTTTTTTGGTAAATTTAGCGTTAGTTTGGTATTTAAATTCTGGCAAGACACCTATTTTTATCTCATACGCAAAACTACACGCTGTAGGGATAATACTCTGAGGGTAGTCTGTTGGAGAACTCGTAAAGTAGATGCTTCTCTAGGTTCCCTACGGGAGACTACGCAAACGCACAGCGTGTCTTAGACAGACACTCCGCGCACCTTGCTTCAACGTAAGAGTATGCGTCTACATAAATTGCCCCTACTGAAAAGAAAGATTTTCAGTATTGTTTGCGTAAGTCTTGTAAAGTTCAAATCTCTACTGATTTTAGGATAAAGCGACTTATAGAATAAAATCAAATAGTCTTGTTTCTTAAAACGATAAATTAAAGTTATGACAATGTGGTGATGCTCTGATTTGAGTTCACAATCTCTATCTCAAGAGCAGTAGACGCAAAATAAGATTTTGTCGTAAAAATTGTTAATATATGGTGCTTTATGAACCTTAATATATGACTCGTAGTGTAAGCCGACTTGTGGCAAAGAAACCTAATATTGGCAAACTAATTTGTGCCCTGCGACAAGAGTTAAATATGTCTAAAGGAAGGTTTACAGCCGAGTTTAGTGTTACTTTCCTAACAATTAACCCTTGGGAAATGGATATGTAAGACCTTATCCCTTAACAATACAGCGAATTAATAATCTACTCAAGGAGTTAAGTGAACGAGGTTAAATTCTTAAGAAAATAGACTCCCGAAAAGAGGACTAGGCATTGTGAGTTATGAATAAGAACTGACCTTGCTTGATAGCTTGGAATATCGATCGACAATAGAAGAGAGCCAAAACAGCAAATTGCCCTAAAAGACGATTTCAATGCTTTGAAAAGTCACGGCAGAGCCTGTATTTAATTGTATATGCCTTTAAATATCCTCTAAAATGACTATTTAGGAGCATCAACGTCTAATTTAAAGTGATTTTGAGAAAAAGACGACTACAGATATAGCCTTTAACCGACGCATGACCAACCGAGAGGAATTAATGAAGAACGAGTCAACGTCAGCAAGCAACGCCGACGTAAATTTCCTTATCGGCGGGGGTGAAATGGGTGCTAGGATGCGAGAATGGGACTGGTCAAAAAGCTCCCTTGGCCCAACACAGCAGTGGCCACAGAGTTTAAAGACTGCCGTGCGAATTATGCTGACTTGCCGCCAACCCATGTTTGTTTGGTGGGGCGAAGAACTGATAAACCTTTATAATGACCCTTATAAAAATATTATTGGCGGCAAACATCCAGAAGCACTTGGGCAGCCAGCTTGCTGCGTGTGGCGGGAAATATGGGATCAGATTGGCCCGCGAGCAGAATCAGCGATGTTGAAGAACGAGGGTACTTACGACGAAGCGCTGCTGCTAATTATGGAGCGCAACGGCTACCCAGAAGAAACCTATTATACTTTTTCATACAGCCCAGTTCCTAATGACCAGGGCGACACAGGCGGGATAATCTGTGCCAATACAGAGGATACTCAGCGCATCATTGGTGAACGCCAGTTAGCACTTTTGCGCGAATTAGCGGCTAGGACAGCAGACGCGCGGACATTCGATCAAGCCTGTACACTAAGTGCAAATTGTCTGGAAAGCAACCCTTACGATTTGCCTTTTGCAATGATTTATCTGGTTGATCCAGATCAGCAACAAGTTTTTCTGGCTGGAACGTGCCGCATCGAACAGAATCATGTAGCAGTCCCTGAAACAGTCGATCTCGATTCTGATTGCGTTTGGCCGTTTGCGGAAGTGATCGAAACGCATCAGGCAAAACTAATTTCTGACTTGGAAGTGTCTTTTAGTAGCTTACCCTGTGGTGTTTGGGAGCGATCGCCCCATCAAGCGATCGCAGTGCCAATTGCACCATCCGGTAAGACCGGAAAAGCTGGTATATTAATTGCTGGGTTGAATCCCTTCAGGCTATTCGACGATAACTATAGAAGATTCATCGATTTAGTTGCGGCTCAAATTGCAGCCAGCATTGCCAACGCCCAAGCTTACGAGGAAGAACGCAAACGCGCCGAAGCCTTGGCAGAAATTGATCGCGCTAAAACTGTCTTTTTCAGCAACGTCAGCCACGAGTTTCGTACCCCTCTAACCCTGATGTTGGGGCCATTAGAGGAAACCTTAGCTAATTGTGCCAACCTACTGCCAGCCAACGAGCGAGAGCAGTTAGAAATGGTGCAACGAAATGGACTCCGCCTGCTAAAACTGGTTAACAGTCTGCTAGATTTCTCGCGCATCGAAGCCGGACGGGTTCAAGCTTCATACCAACCCACCGATCTGGCCACTTTCACCGCAGAACTAGCTAGTGTATTTCGTTCAGCAGTAGAACGCGCAGGGATGGAATTATCAGTCAATTGTCCTTCCCTTCCAGCACCAGTGTATGTAGATCGGGAAATGTGGGAAAAGATTGTTCTTAACCTGCTCTCCAATGCCTTCAAGTTCACGATGACTGGAGAAATCGCGGTAAGCTTGCAGTGGGCAAACGACCATATTGAGTTTGCAGTCAAAGATACAGGAATCGGTATCCCGGCAGAAGAAATTCCCCATCTTTTTGAACGATTCCACCGCGTCAAAGGGGCACAAGGACGAACTTTTGAAGGGTCAGGAATTGGATTGTCGCTGGTGCAAGAATTGGTGCAAATGCATGGTGGAACAGTCAAAGTAACCAGTGTTATAGAAGCAGGTAGTTGCTTTACTGTATCAATTCCAACGGGATATGCTCATTTGCCTCCAGACCGGATTAGCGCCCCTCGAACCTTAGCTTCAACTGCGTTAGGTGCAACCCCCTATCTAGAAGAAGCTCTGCGTTGGCTACCCGAAGAAGGGAATAGGGAACAGGGAATAGGGAATAGGGAACAGGGAATAGGGAATAGGGAGGAATCTTACCTGTCACCTGTCACCTATAACCTGTCACCTTCTTCTCCCCGAATTCTCCTGGCTGATGATAATGCAGATATGCGCGATTATGTCAAGCGGCTGTTAAGTCAGCAGTATGAGGTGGAATCAGTGGCGGACGGTTTAGCGGCTTTGGATTCTGCCCGTGGGCGTGTCCCAGATTTGGTACTGACGGACGTAATGATGCCTGGATTAGATGGCTTTGGACTGCTGCAAGAATTACGGGCCAATCCGCAAACGAAAAAAGTTCCCATCATTCTGCTGTCGGCGCGGGCGGGTGAAGAGGCACGGGTGGAAGGTTTAGAAGCAGGAGCCGATGATTACTTAATTAAACCGTTCTCTGCTCGGGAATTGTTAGCACGGGTGGAGGCAGCCCTAAAAATGGCTCGTCTCCGTGAGGAGGCAATGCAACGAGAGCAAGGGCTACGAATTGAAGCTGAGGTCGCAAAAGCACACTTAGAAACTGTCCTCGCTGGCATCCAAGACCAATTTTTTGTGTTGGATCGGCAGTGGAATTATACCTTTGTCAACGATCGCGTCGCAGAAGTTGTGGGCATCCAAAAGGAAGAGTTGCTAGATCGGATGATTTGGGAACTGTTTCCAGACGTGGCCAAAAGCGAGTTTTATACCCAAGTTCATCGGGCGATGGCAGAACAGACGGTTGTTCGGTTTGAATACTTTTATCCTACTTGGCAACGTTGGTTTGAGAATCGCGTCTACCCCTTTGGTGAAGGAGTAAGCATCTTTGTTACAGAGATCAGCGATCGCAAACAGGCAGAGAAAGCACTTCGTGAAAGCGAAGAACAGTTCCGCAACATGGCTGATAATGCCCCCTTCATGGTTTGGGTAACAGATACCAATAGCAACTGCACCTATCTGAGCAAAAGCTGGTATGACTTTACCGGTCAAAGGGAAGAAACGGGCCTGGGATTGGGTTGGTTAAACGCCATACATCCAGAAGATTACGATGAGGTTAGGAATATTTTCCTGGAAACTAGCAAGCGGTGTGAGGCTTTCCGTATGGAGTACCGCTTGCAGCGCAAAGATGGCGAGTATCGCTGGACAATCGATGCTGCTAATCCTTGGTTTGGGGTGGACGGTCAATTTAAAGGTTACATTGGCTCAATGATTGACATTACCGAACGCAAAACAGCAGAAGCCGAACGCGATCGCCTTCTGGAACTTGAGCAAGCTGCCAGAACTGAAGCCGAAACAGCCAACCGGATTAAAGATGAGTTTTTGGCGGTGCTTTCCCATGAATTGCGATCGCCTCTCAATCCCATTCTTGGTTGGGCAAGACTCTTACAAACCCGTGAATTTCAGCCAGCAGAGATCAGAAAAGCGATTGCAACCATCGAGCGGAATGCTAAATTACAAGCTCAACTCATCGAAGATTTGCTTGATGTCTCTCGGATATTACAAGGCAAGCTCAATCTGAAGATGTTTCCCGTCAACTTAATACTGGTGATTGAGGCGGGATTAGAGACAGTACGTTTGGCAGCAGAGGCTAAAGATATTCAAATTCAGACAATTCTAGATGCTTCTTTGGGGCAAGTTTTAGGTGATTCTGATCGCTTACAACAAGTAATCTGGAATCTGTTATCGAATGCCGTCAAATTCACTCCTGAAGAAGGAAAAATTAATATTCAACTGGAACGCATTGATTCTCAAGCTCAGATTACCGTCAGCGATACAGGTAAAGGAATCAACCCTGAATTTCTCCCTCATGTATTTGAATATTTTCGTCAGGCTGATGGCACAACAACCCGAAGGTTTGGTGGTTTGGGGTTAGGGTTAGCAATTGTCCGTCATTTGATAGAATTACATGGTGGCACGATTTGGGCAGAAAGTTTAGGGGAAGGGCAAGGAGCTATTTTTAGAGTTAGGCTACCCCTGATCAAAAAACAGTTAACCCCAAAACAACAGATAGATATTGACCCTATAAATGCTTCTTCTCCAACTGAAATTCTTACAGGCACTCAAATCTTAGTTGTAGACGATGACGATGATACCCGTGAGTTTCATACATTTGTCCTAGAACAGGCTGGAGCAAATGTAATTGCTGTGGCATCAGCAAAAGAAGCACTGCAAGCATTGGCGGAGTCAGAACCAGATATTTTGCTCAGTGATATTGGAATGCCAGAGACAGATGGCTATATGCTAATGCGCCAAATTAGAGCATTGCAGCTAAAGCAAGCTAAACATATTCCCGCGATCGCTTTAACTGCTTATGCGGGAGAAATCAACCAGCAACAAGCGATCGCATCAGGATTTCAAAGGCATTTGTCTAAACCCGTTGAACCAGATGAGTTAGTTAAGGCAATTGCAACTCTGATTGGTAGGAATGGCTGAGTTTCTAACAAGCAGGGGGCAGGGGGCAGGAGGCAGGGGGAAAGAGGGTTATTGCACAGATGCGGTAATCATAACTAATTAACCGGATATGATATCAGCGATCGCTAAGATTGATAATCAGCAAAAAACTATTGAAAAAGAAGCAAGGAGGCAGAGAGTAGGGGTAATCAAACCCATACTCCAATACGGTTCAGTTAAGGCTTAACGCTTTGTCAAAGTAAATTTTTTTAACGAACCGCTAAGGACGCAAAGTACGCAAAGGAAGAGGAAGGAAGAAATTCTTAACTGAACTGTATTGACCCATACTCCGCCTTGCTTCGCAGAAGGAAACAAGGGTCATTTCCCCCTGCCCGAATAAGTCTTTAAGCGAACATGATATGACTTATGACTAATCCTCTAAGAAATCAGGCAGCGTCGTCACTTCAAACCAATATTCTACAAGCATCTGAATATCTCGTTTCAGTTGAGCAAAATTGATTGGCTTAACAATATAGCTGTTGACACCGTATTGATAACATACTTCAATATCTTTGGGATTGTTAGAGGTAGTAAACACCACCACCGGAATCATTTTCAAGCTGTCATCCTGTTTAATCCGGCGCAATACTTCTCGTCCATCGGTTCCGGGCAGGTTCAAATCCAGGACAATCAAGCCGGGACGGGGCGCACTTTCGCGCTCAATATACCTGCCAGTCCGATAAAGAAATGCTAAAGCTTGCTCTCCATTCACACACCGTTGGATGGCGATCGCAACGGAAGATCGTCCGAGAAATCTTTGCAGTGCCTCAAAGTCTTCGTTGCTATCCTCCACAATTAAAAGTAGGGGCGTTTGCTGGATTGGGGAGACTGAAATGCGAGTCATCTATTTGCCTCCGCCGACAGGGTAAAGTAAAATGTGCTGCCAAGAGTTGGGATAGATTCCACCCAAATTCTACCACCATGCCGTTCCACAATTTTGCGGGCAATGGTTAACCCTACGCCAGTTCCACCTCCAAAGTCGTCCCGCCCATGTAAGCGGCGGAAGATTTGAAAGATTTTGTCAAGATGTTCTTCTGAAATGCCAATGCCGTTATCACGAACGTAGAAAGTCAGAGAAGTGGGAGAAATTTTGCTTTCGCCATTTCCTTCAACGCAACCAATTTCAACCCACTTTTGCGGTTTATCATTGTACTTAATAGCATTGCTAATTAGGTTGCTGAAAAGTTCATTAATCTGAGCGCGATCGCATTGAACGCTTCTTAGAGGTTGAGGAATGCGAAACTCGACTTCGCTTTGGGGTCGGGCTATGGTCAAAGTGCCGATTACCTGTTGCACTACGTCATTCAGATTCACTGGTTGCCGAATCAGTTCGGCGCGTCCCAAGCGGGAGAAATGGAGGAGTGAGTTGATCAAGTCTTCCATTCGCTGCGTCAGACGCACCAGAGTTTGGAGTTTGGCAATTCCATTCTCATCCAATACGTCTGCATAGTCTTCCATTAAAAAGTTGGCATAGTTGTGAATGCCCCGCAGAGGTTCCTTCAAGTCATGAGAGGCAACGTAGGCAAAGGAATCGAGTTCTTCGTTACTCCGTTGTAATTCAAAATTCATCGATGCCAGTTTGTCTGCTTGGCGCAACACAACACCCACAACTAGGCTTCGCAGTTCAGTAACCGCTTCAACTTCGCAAGGTTTCCAAGGTAGGGCACATCCTTTCACAGTTTCTTGCCACAATGCAAAAGATTTGCGAGGAGATATCCGTAAACTGCCATCTGACAGAACTTCTACAGGTTTGTTGGGGTTGCCGCCCCAATTCACGCTTTGAATTACTTCTGGACGAAACCAGAGAATATAATTGTGATGAACTCTAGAAATTTCCAGGGCTAACACTCCACTGGCGATCGCTTGATATGACTCGGCGGCAGGATAATTTTTTGTGAGCGATCGCGTCTCAAACAAGTTATGATAAATCTGCGGTTTAATCCAATCGAGTAAGGCATGAACCTCTTCCTCAGAGGGTGTTTTACCCACTCGAATACACTGGTCGCCACTGCATATCGCCGCTCCCGTGGCTGTAACCAGATTAAGTAATTGAGATTTTAGTTGCACCATCCCATCCAAAAAATACTCAGCCTGAGATAACTCTTCAACAAATTGAGTTTGCAATGATTTCAATTGGCTTTTGTAATCAATGTCTTCACTCGCTTCTTTGTTGGCCAGTTCCACAGACATCACCTGTCCAATGAACTCGCACACAGTGCGAATATTGTAAGAAATATATTTAGGCGAAGAATGATGACAGGCAATCAATCCCCAAAGCTTTTTTTCGTGCATCAGAGAAATAGACATAGAGGCAGTAACGCCCATATTTTGCAGATACTCTAGATGAATTGGAGAAACACTCCGCAACACCGATAAACTCAGATCGAGGGGTTGATTTGTTAAAGGATTGTTCGCTGGAATTAAGGCAACAGGCTGGTAACTGGCATCAGGAATCAGCCGCAGCCAGTTAAGAGTGTATAGCTGTCGGGCTTGCTTGGGAATGTCAGAGGGTGGATAGTGCAAGTCCAGATAGGGCGTTTCCTGATTGGTGTCTTCAGCGATGACGCTACCTGCCCCTTCTTGATCAAATTTATAGACTATGACGCGTTCAAAGCCAGTGATTCGTCGGACTTCTGTCACCACAGTCTGGCACATTTCCAGTAGTGTGGGTGCTTTTTGAATGCGGGTTATTGTTCCTCTTACCTGTTGATAGAAGTCAAAAAAGCCTATTTGTCCCTTCGCTTGTTTCGGCTCCAATTCCAGAATAATGATATTATCTAAACGATGTACAATACCATCAAAATAGATTGATTTGTTTAGGCGCTTGATAGACAAGTTGAGGGGATTGATGCTCTCAAAATCTTCCGCTAGACATTGTTGAATCAGCTTAATTTGCGTGGCATTGAATAAGTATGACAGAGGCTTGCCCAGCAATTCTTCTGGTTGACGGGCAACAACTTCCTGGCTATTGCTACTTACCTGAATGATTTCCCTGACTTTTCACGGGATGTGGAAAAGGGGATTGGTTCGCGACCAGCTATCGCGAACCAATCCTCTGGACTTAAGATA
>NZ_JACKZS010000156.1 GCF_014222285.1 Nostoc sp. UCD121 | reverse complement strand
CTCTATAATCTCTAAGGGACGCATTTCCTTATTTAAGATATCTATCTTTTTTTCCAAGGGATATCTAAGGATTTTAAAGGCTCTCATGTAAGCTTTTATTGCATTTTCAAGATCACCCTGCTTTTTAGATAAACTCCCTTGAGCATAATAGGCATAAACTAGAGTTTGTAATTTTTGAAAAACAGAATTTATTATTCGGTTATTGTCTAAATCATTCATAGCACCTTGAAATGCTTCATTGTTGTCCAAATATTCTAAAGCAATCTTAACTTTTTCTTCTGCTTTCTGAAATTCTTCGAGTTCCAGATAAGCTAAAGATAGATGACTTAGTAATATCGCTTTTTCAACTTTAGGATCTTGAAATTCTTTCGCCAAACTAGCAAATATTAACACTTCATCACCTTGGAATTTGTGACTTTGATTACGAATTTTTATTACTAGTTCAGATAGTTCTCTTCTAAGATTTTCAGCATCTCGTACAGTTTCTAATTGCCTCTCGACCCAACTCTCGTTAAAAACTTCTCTATAGATAGGATTATAAACTTTTAATTTTTTCTGATTTTTAACAACTAACCCTGATAGCTGTAATTCACTAACTTCAATACTGTTATTACTATCTATTTCTCCTAATTGTCGAATTTGCTGATATAATTCCAACAAATAACTAGCTCGTTGTTCATTTGAAAGAATCCGGTCTCGGATCGTTCGTAAATGCTCTGGATTATCCTGAAATTCCCAATTTTCAATAATTCTTGCTATTACTACTTCCGCAACGGAACGAGGATTATCTTTCTCGGACTCCTCTACCATAAACTTACATAATTTCTGAGTTAAAAACGGTTGTCCGCCTGTGCAATCTAAAATTGATTCGATTACTTTTTGAGGATTTGATACCTTGCCTTCTAAGCCTTTAATAAGCGGTTGGACTTCTGACATCCGAAAACCATGTAGTTCAATTCCTTCTCCAATATTAAAAGGAGTTTGGGTTTTATCAGTAATCAAATCGCTGGGAGTTGCCACACCCAACAATGCAAACGTCAGTCGTTCAAATTTAGGATTATCAACTCGTTGATTTTGAAAAAAACGAATTAAAGCAAAAAAATCATCCGAAGAAAAATCCTGGCTCAGTACTCTGTCAATTTCATCCACAAAAATGACTATTGGCTGCTGAATTTTTTCCAGTAATACTTGTTCGATAAACAATCTCAAACACATGACGGGATCTAGTATTTCCTGTTTTTCTCGCCACCATATCTGCCAATTAAAATCAAATTTATCTTCTAATTGGCAACTTTCTACTAAGGTGTAAACAATTCCTCCATACCATTGTGATTGTGTTACATTGTGTTTGCCAATCCCTGTTAAGTCAATTGCTGCACAGATAGTCCCTTCTTGTTGTAACCTTTGCATCGTCTGTACCCGCAAGCTGGACTTACCCATCTGTCGAGAGTTCAAAACGTAACAAAATTTTCCTGACCGCAATTTTTGGTAAAACTCCTCGTCTGCTTGTCGCTGTACATAACTAGGAGCATCAATTGGGAGACTTGCACCAACCTGATAGAAGTTAGAACTACTGGCTAGCACTTTTCAAAACTCCTTATAAGACGCGGCGGAAATACTCACGGTAAAGTTGGCAACGGGGTATGACATGATTATTCTGTTTTTGTACTAGCCCCAAACTGTGCAATTTATAAATTTGGATCGGATCTAATTCTACTCCTACATTTGAGTTAACTACTCGGTTTAAACATATTCGCAGTTCTGGTACTGTTTGCAAAACACCTAACAGAGAGCGTAAGTGATTATTATAAATCCCTGCTTCTGTTGTCGCCGATTGTAGTAAATTTTTGAGAGTTACTTTTCCTGTTGCTATCTCGTACATTGCCAAGCGTAACAGGTACGGGTGTCCTCCTACCATTTTCCTCAATTGTTCTAAAACAGCATTCCCATCTGGTATTCTATGTTTTTTAACTAATTCTTTGCTTTGCTGTTGATTAAATTCCTCCAGTTCTACAGGTATCCCTGCATTAAAGGGAGATTGATGGATATCCAAAGGGATGTAAAGTTCTGTGGAATGTGCCAGTACTAAATGCAGTTGTTTCCAAACATCAAAAATTTTTCCTTTTTCATGCCAAGAACGTAACATTCCAAAAAAATCTTCTACCACTTCCCTATGAGGAAATAATCGATCTACTTCATCCAAACATAGAACTAAAGGACAATTAATTTTTACTAAAATATGCTTTCTAAAATAAGCTGTACAATTATCATTACTACCTAAAATATCCGTATTCCATGCTAATGATACTTTGTTTTCAATTTCCAGTTCATCACTAACCCTTCCACAAAACCAACGTAAGAATTTATCAAGATTTGTTAAAATTGCTTTATCTGTGCTACCTAAATCTAAATAAACTGACTGGAATTGTTTTTTCTCTGCATAGGATAAAAGTCTAGTCAACAAGGAAGTTTTACCCATTAGTTTGGGTGCTTTAATCCGAATTAAAGAACTAGGCTTCAAAAGTGCTTCATAAACAGATTCAATACCATCTTGTTCTATATAAAAAGGTGAATTTAATGGCACATATCCGTCTGGATATTCTAATTCAATAGCTGGAAAAGAGTTTATTGTTTTATTCTCAACAGGTTCTCGTTCAATATATATGTCTACACCTGCATCTAGTCCAGAGTTCTCAGCCGCTTGCAATTGTTGTTCGATTGCATCCAACTTGTCACCAAGCTCATTCAGTGTGCGTTCCTCTGCCTGAAGCTGTTGTTCGTATTGAAACTTGCGGGATACATCGGTTTCAAGAACCAACGCTGTTCGTAGATTTGCAACTTTCTGGCTTTGGAGGGTGTAAGCTTTTTCAAGTGAATCTTTTTCGGACTGCGATCGCTGGCGTTGATTTTGTGATTGGACTGAATTACTTGATGCTGCCTGCTGTCCAAGCTGAATGTTGTAGATATCGCCGCCAATTCGCCCAGCATTCACTGTGTCAGCATTAACCAACCCACCGCCAAACTGGGCATTGCGTAAGTCGTTGCTGGCTTGCTTTGGGTCTTCTGAGTCCGGCATGGGTCGGTTTGGGCAGGTTTAAGCGTTGTTGTTATAAATATTACCACCTATTTCATCTGTGTTAACTATCTCGGCATTAATTAGGCTTCCACCAATCTGAGAATTTCTGAGGTCATAAGTAGCTTTACCTGCCAAGAGTTTTACAATCTCAGTCAAATCGGTACTTTGCTTGCGGTAAATCTCTATCTGCTCATCTTTGCCTTGTAGCTGAACTTGATATTTTTCTTCTAATGCAACAAGTGCTAATCATATTCTCGTTTTAAGTACTTTTCAACTTCAGCTTTATTAGCATCCGCAGGGACATTTACCCGAATTACAAAAACACCATCATTTTTATTTTCAATTGCTTGGATAGTTAACTCTTCATCACTGCATTCAACCTGTAGTTTTTGGAGCGAAATCAGGAATGCTTGCCAATCAATACCATTACTGAAAATCAGGTCAACTGTTTCTTGAGCTTTTTGAACTAACTTGGTAAAATCTCCAAGCGTAAAGTTACCACTACTGGGTCGGCGTTCTTGCTGTTCTTGACGAAGGTAGATGTAGTCACAGATTACATCATCCAATTTTGTGGAGCTATTAATATTCCAATCTTCTAAACAACTACCAGTAAAACTTGCAGAAGTAAAATCTGTCGATAAGGCTTGAACTCTAGTGAGGTTTGCCTCATTTAAGTCAGCTTTAGTTAAGTTCGCATGGGTAAGGTTTGCATCAATAAGATTAGCACCTTTCAAATTAACTGCTAACAGATTAGCTTCACTAAGGTCATAGCCCGTTAAATCTGCTTCACTTAGATTTGCTTTACTTAGATGAAATTTAAATATAAAATTATATGAAGGAGAATAATCTGTTTTTGGAAGATGAATAGCGTCAACATTAAACTCTACTCTAGCAAATTTAGTACCATCTAGAATAGATTCAGTAAACTCACAGTATTCAATGCCAGCACCGCTTAAATCAGCATTAGTTAAATTAGCTCTAATTAGGATAGCTCCATTGATTAAAGCGCCTGTTATGTCAGCATTGCTTAAGTTAGCATCAGTCAAATCTGTATCATTAAGGTTAGCTCCACTCAAATTAGAGTCACTCAAATCAGCTTCTATCAACTTAAGTTGGCTAAGGTTGGCTCTTGCTAAGTTTGCTTTGCTAAAGTTAATATTAGTTAAGTTTTTAGGAAGTAATTTAGAACTTTTATCGATTGCAGGATAACTACCAAAATCAATTTTTAATCCCTTAAAATCTGCTTCCTTTAAAAACCAATAATGCGTAACCTTGCCACTTAAATCGGGTATGATATCGGGGTTGTTATTCCGCCACTTATTCCAAGCTTTAACTCGTTTTCTCAATATCTTTATATGCTCTTCATTCGCCATCTTGAGCTAACCCCTCTGCTTCATCTGTAGCCAACAAACTACTCCGCCTCCTGCCACCCTTCAATTGAAGCCAACAGAATATTCACTAAAGGATGATCAATTAGCTCTTTAAAAGCTTCGGTTCCCCCAGTCTTCAGCGCACCGATCACCCGTGCTTTCAATGTTGGGTTATTTTCAATTTCGTCTACAGCCCTAGCTACCACAGTCATTTTCTCTGATGTCGTTGCAGTGGGGGATGTCTGGCTCAGTTGGTTGAGAAGCTGCTGAATTTCTGCTGCGGCGGCTGCAAGATTCTGCTTTTGCTCTGAGGTGTAGTTGGTGATGTTGCCGCCGATTTGGTGCGCGTTTACGGTGTCAGCGTTTACTAGACCACCACCGAATTGAGCGCCTTGTAAGTTGAAACTAGAACTTTTATTACTTACCTTTTGTTGGTTATTTTCACCCTGAACATTATTAATATCGGCATCAACTGAACCACCAACTGAAAAGCCACCGGGATTGTTTGTCATAGTATCTGTATTTATATTAGTTTCTTGTATTTGTCGATTATTATTGCCTAGTGCTGCTTGCATCCCGCCATATACATTACTGTCGCTAACGTTTTGAAAAATTCCACTATTTTGATTCATATAAAGTCCTTCATTATGAAAATATTCTATATTAGTAGTTGGATGCTGCTTAAATTCTTCTACTACTTGTGTAATTTTTGCCAGTACTGGGTTCGTCTCTACGACTTTGTATTGCGGTAATATTTCATCTGGATCTTGCATAGATAAATTGAAAGTTTGATTGTACCGTGTGTAATACTCCTCTCTTAATTGCTCTGGATTAGCAAGCTTAGAAGTTTTTACTTTAACAATAATTTGATTTTCTCTTGTTTCTAATCCAACTACTTGTAGATGTTCATCATAGTCTTCAGACAAACTTTTAAGAACAATTACAGCAGCTTTGGGATCTATATTTCGATCATGATAAAGTTCGATAGTATCTAGAATAGATTCAATAAATTGGACAAAATCGCTATTTTTAAACTCTCCTCTTATTGGCATTTGATTACGCTTATCACCATTTTCGCTTAATTTCATAAAAATATATCTGCATTTTATATCTTGAAGTTTAGTAGTTTTAGTAACTATCCAATCTTCAATACAAGCCCCTGTTAGAGTAATACCTGTTAAGTCCGTATTTTCAATGCGCGTTTTTACAAACAAAGCTCCTGTCATATTGGCTTTTCTAAAAGAGCATTGATATATATCTGAACCACTAAAATTAGCATTTACTAAATTAAATCCAGAAAAATTAAGACCTCTTAAATCTCTATTGTTTAGGTCTATCCCTTGTCCTTGTCCTGTAACTAATAATTGACGTAATTTTATATCCTGAAGATAAGATGTTCCCAAACGAGCAAGTTCAATCTTTTTTGCATTCTCCCAGTAAGTACGAGTAAGATTAGATTTTTTAAAATTCGCACTTTTGAGCATGGCTTGATTAAAATTAGCGTCAGTCAAATTTGCATCTTGAAAATTTGTACTTTTCACAGTAGTAAAAACAATAATAAATAAACGAAACCAACTTTGTGTTTCATCCTCAAAATTATAAAATGCAATACAAGTGCTAGATATTACAACAGCTGTAGCTCCAATAATAGAGGCTAATAAAGCCTGAGTTTGAAGAATCTTTTCAGAAGGAAAAATTATATTCAAGGTTGTAATTATAGTAAAGGCTATATTGCTAGTAACAAATCCAGCACAAGCAATTACTCCGATAAGACCCTTAACTTCGGCAATAATAAAAGCAACAACTCCGGGTATAAATAAGGTAAAAACAAGACCAAAAACAATAGCTGTCATTCCCAAACCAGTGCTACCAAAAGTAATTATAGATATAAATCCATTTACTACTTCGGGCAAAGCATATTTTCTAATTATAGTTACTCCTTTGATTGTTGTTTCCGAATAAAATACAGCACTAAGAAATCCAAAGAGAGTAGAAATGATAAAATTGGATACAAAGAAAAAGCTTGTAATTACAGTGATGATTACTAAGCCTGCTGAAATACCTCTGCGAATAGTAATAATTAGAAAGATTGAAAGTGAAATAAAAGTAGCTATAAAATAACCATGTTTCCAAGAATCAGTCTTAAGTACGTCTGCCAGTAATGAAACTAATGTCCCTGAAAATAGTCCCGATATTCCTGATAATACCCATGAAATTAAAACTAATACTGTTGCCCAACGGCGTTGTAGCCCTCCTTCAGTACAACTAAAATTTGCTCCCCTCAAGTTAGCCCCAGTAAAATCTGTTCCTCGGATATCTGCATAACTAAAGTTTGCACCAGTCAAATCTTGACCTTTGAAAGAACGACCTCTGAGATTCTGGCGAGAGAAGTCTTGGGGCATAGCTAGGCTTGTAAAAGTGAGGGTTTATGTTACATACAGCTTCAGTATGGGCTTTTACGGACTGTAACACAAGATTTCTGTTGAAGTTTGTGTATTCAGCGATCGCTAATTAAACACCAGAGCTTGTAGAACAAAGTAATCCTACTCCGTTGATGGTTGAAAACTCAGTTTCGGGTGTAGAAATCAAAGCAGATAATGAGGGTAAAGGTTCCGCCGTGCCCGTCCTTAGTGCTGAAAAATGGTCGCATGAGGCGATTGTTGCAAGGTCAAATATGCGACCTGTAAGAAGGGAGAAACTAAATCGAGCGGCGAATTCAGGGGAGAATCCGGGGTTTGATTTCTTGCAAGAGTGCTGGAATGATCCGGCTTTGCAAATTGTGATCAAGAAGCTGCTGGTGAAGTTTCCGCAGTGGGGGATTGCTTGTGTTGAGAGGGTACTGGTTAATTGGGAGAAGTAGTGAGTCTGTACAACAAGCTATAAACTGAACTATTCATATTGTCATTTACGTATTTGTAATGTCTCGTCCAAAACGTAACTTGCAATCTGGATTTTGCTACCACATTACAACCCAAGTCTATTTAGGCGAATTGCTATCTACCCCAGCCGGCAGTGCCAGGCATCGGATTTCCGAAATGTTGATTATTACATGGAAAATGAGGCTGAAATAAATTTTTACAAACTATTGAAAGCTCTATAGGTTACAATTTATAAGTCGCAACGCAAGAAAAGAGTAAACCCTCCCCTTCCTTCCATCTTCTTCTCTAACCCATCTCTTATCACCCAACCACCACCAAACCAAAGTAGGTAGACTACCCCTATAATCCACTGGGTTGTCTTTTATAAGCTTCGTCCGTTTATTGTAACTCACCCACGAACCTCTTGAGTCTCCTGCTTGACTGTCTCCAATTGCTTCTTCATCATACCATCCTACTGTCTTGGCGAACCGAAGATAGTTTTCATTATCTTTGTCTGTCCAGTCTCCTGGTTTTATCCCCAACCTATTCTCAGTGTTGATCCATATTTCCTTTTGCACACGAAAGCCAAAACGGTTGTCTGTATTGAACCAAAGCTTGTCTATCTTTTGTAATCCTGGACAAGATAATCTATTAATGTTCGAATAATCTAAATAGCCTTGTTCTTCTGATTTAACAATATTAAACATGAGTTGGCTTGTTTGTCGGTCAGCCAACTCCCAATCTTTATTCTTCAAATAATATTCGAGTTCAACATATAAATGTTCGGTAAGAGATGCTTCAACTTGTTTCTTAAATTCTAATTCTGTATTATTATTTGAGAGTAGCTCAATTAAATTACGATGAACAGATTTAATAATCTCACTATCAATAATTTTGGAGTATGGTGATTGGAAAGATTTTAGTTGAGGATATTTTTGAATAATATTGAATGCGTCTTGGTAAGTTTTCTTGGCTTCATTAAGAGTATTTTCTTGGCTCCTTAACAAATTACCTTGAACACTCAAAGCAAATATCTTTGTCTGCAAGAATTCATTGTTTGGTTCTAAGTTCTCTCTTTCATTTTTATTGTACTCCCATCCTTTTAAAAAACTCATACTCTGTTTCATAGCTTCTTTTGCTGATTCCCAATCTTCAAGATATTGATAGGCTAACGATTTAGTAGCATGAAGGTACACTTGTTCAAGTTGATAGTCTTTAATTTTTATATTTGTTTTTTCTTGTATTTGAGTACTTTGCTCAGACAATTTCTTCCCTGATAACTTTTCCGACAATTCTTTTAATTGTTTGGGATAAGCAACGTATGTGTATGTTTCTTGGAGTTTCTTTTGAGCTTCTTTGACTTCTAGTGCAGCCATTGTTACTGAAATTGCTGTTCCAAATACAGTTAAAATTAAAATAATAGTCCCATTTTTAATAAGTCTTTGAGCTTTCTTGTTAGCCTCACTGAGCAATTGATTTCTTCCCTCTGCTGCCTCCCTATCCTTTCTCTCCCTTTCCAAAGCAGCAAATTGTTCTTTTGCAGCAATTTCTTGCTGAATTCCTTTCTCTTTACTGGCTGCTAAAAACTGTTTATCTTGATAACTTAAATTTTTATCTTTCGCCCATTCTTCTGCCGATTCTAATGCTTTCCCTCGCAGTAGCCGTGATTCATCAGCACCTCCAGAAGCCACCCAAAAGCGAAAGTTCTCTGAATATGGACGCAGATTATTTAATTGAGCCTTAATCCAATTTAAGTTAAATATTTCTCGGTAAATTTGGTTATAAATTCTCAACTTGCCTTCCTGCTTAACAACCAATCCCGAAAGTTGTAGCTCACTGAGCTCTAATGTTTCGTCTGCAATTACTTGCGATCGCTCCTCAGCCAAACGGACTTGTTGGTACAGTTCAAGTAAATACCCTGCCCGTTGCTCATCTCGTAAAATCCTGGCTTGAATTGTTCGCAGATGTTCAGGCTCATCCTGTGATTCCCAACTTTCGATAATTCGTGATCTGACTACTTGCCCTACTGAGCGGGGATGTTCCTGTGTTGATTCCTCAACTATGAACTGACACAGCTTTTGAGTTAGGAATGGTTGCCCCCCTGTCCACTGTAAAATCTCCTGCATTATCGCCTGGGTATTACTGAATTTGCCGCGCAAACCTTTTTCTAACGGTTCAGATTCATTCAGTTGAAAACCCTTGAGCGAGATAGCCTTACCAATATTAAACGGGGTACGTTGTTTATCCTCAATCAAATTGCTAGGTGATGCAACCCCCAACAAACAAAAAGTTAGGCGATTGTATTCAGGATTATCAACACGCTTGTTATAACAGGCGCGAATCAATGCAAAAAAGTCATCTGTGGAAAAATTCAGACTGAGTACGCTATCAATTTCATCAATAAAAATAACAATATCTTCTTGAACTTCAACAAGTAATACTTCTTCCAAAAACTTGCGAAATCTTGTGACTAGTGAATTTAACTGATTCGCCTCCCACCAATCACCAAAATCTAAATCTAATTCAAAACTGTCAATGAGTGTGTCAATTAAATCTGCATACCATTGTTCAGGAGGTACATTCTGAATACCTCCAGCAGAAAGGTCAACGGCTGCACACTGTACGCCATCATCTCTCAATCGCTGCATGGTTCGCACACGCAAGCTAGATTTTCCACTCTGCCTGGAATTCAGTACGTAACAAAACTTTCCCTCCTTCAGCCCTTCATATAACTGTGCATCAGCTTCTCGTATGACATAGGTGCTGGCATTTTCAGGTAGACTTCCAGAGAATATGTATTGGTCAACCACGATTTACCTACTCCAAACGAGTTGAGAAATACTGACGATACAAATCACAACCAGGAACGCAATCATTACTAACAAGTTTTATTAATCCCAAGCTATGCAACTTAAATGCAACTTCAGTATCTAGCCTGACAGGTGCATTCGTCATTACTACTTTTTTATACCCTATCTCAAGCTGGGGATTATGTTGTAAATGCCACAGTTGTTGTCGCAAGTGGTCACTGAAGATTCCTTGCTCTGTCGGTGCAAGTCTTAACAATTCTTCTAAGGTCATTTGCTGGCTTTTGAGATGGGCGATCGCAGATTGTACCAAGTAAGGATGTCCCCCTAGCAACTCCATCAACCCGCTTAAGTCCTGTTCTCCCAGGCTTAACTCACTCTGCTTGGCGAGGTTTGTTACTTGTTGCAGATTAAATTCGGGTAAGTCAATCGCCAATCCCACATTAAACGGGGAATGATTACTGTCTAAGGAAGGGTAAGATTCGGTTGAATGAACTACAACTAACCGCAGTTTTTTCCAAATATTACCAATCTTGTCTCCCTGTTTCGCTGCCTCATACCATCCCCGCAGTAACAAGCAGAATTGAGGGAAAATTTCTGGATATTCAAACAGTCTCTCAAAGTTATCTATGGCTAAAACTAAGGGAGTATCAGTAACCGATAATAAATATTTTTGAAAATAACGGGTACAGTTTTTATTCAGCCCAAAAACCTCTTGCCAATGTTTTTCTAGTTGGGGTTCTAGCTCCAGACTGTCAGCAATATCAACACATAACCATTGTAGAAACGTTTTTAAGTTAGTCAGAACATCAATATCAGCCAATTGTAAATCCAATTTCGCGGTTTGATAACCCTGGTGTCTTGCATAGTCTAGGGTTTTCTCCAGCAGTAATGTTTTACCCATTCTCTGCGGGGCTTTGAGACGAATCAATGCCCCTGGTTGCACAATTGCTTTATAGCATTTGTCCTCAATTGGTGGCCGTTCAATATATATGTCTGTGTCTTGCTCTAGCCGTGATTTTTCTATAGCTTGCAACTGTTGTTCAATTGCATCTAACTTGTCACCAAGTTCCTTCAAGGTGCGTTCTTCTGACTGAAGCTGGTTTTCATATTGGAACTTGCGGGATACATCGGTTTCAATAACCAACGCTGTTCGTAGATTTGCAACTTTTTGGCTTTGAAGGGTGTAGGCTTTTTCGAGTGAATTTCTTTCGGAGAGCGATCGCTGGCGTTGATTCTGTGATTGGACTGAATTACCTGATGCCGCCATCTGCTGCCCAAGGTGAATATTGTAGATGTTGCCACCAATTCGGCTAGCATTCACAGAATCAGCATTAATCAACCCACCGCCAGACTGGGAATTGGGTAAGTCGTTGTTGACTTGCTTTGGGTCTTTTGAATTGGGCATAAATCGTTTCTGACAACTTAAATAAATGTTACTATTTGTTGTGTATCAATAGTATTAGCAATGTATAACGTTACATGCAAATTGTGAGTTAGGTTAGTAGCAGATCGAGAGATGCTAAAACCCTATCTAGTTCATTAGCTGCTAAAAGCCTATCTATTTCGCTATATTCATTTTTATTTTTAAGATTAAATTTTATAAGGTCAGACAGCTCTTGAAGTTGAAGAACTGCTTCTGACCCTTCTAACCTCATTAATTCCCGATCATCCTGCATTTCTGTCCAAGTTATCCCATAATTAGATACTAGAAAACGAATGAGATGATTATCGCTCAGGCTAACCATAAAAGAGGCCGCATTTACATCATCACTAGGGACATAACAAGAAGCAGCATAACCCTGGCGTTCTAAGATAATAGCTAGAGCTTGAAGATTCAATATAATATCTTGAATAAATTGACGATATTGCTTTACTGAACCGAAAATATCTATTTCATGTTCTACAGGCTTTACGACATTTTTAAATTCACTTGATTTTTGGTCGTTACTTAAATTTTTATAAGGTTCAACATTTTCGTTTATATCATCACTTTTACTTAACTGAATATCTTCAACATTAATACCTAGAATTTCAGTTAATTCCCCAGATTTAAATAAAGCAACAAGTCTTTCAATATCTTCAGGAGAACCTCCTAGTTTAATTACAATACTTCCTTCTTCAATATCAAGAATCGTTAGAGAAACGTCTCCTAAAATTTTCCCTAGATGTGCAACAATCGCTTCAATTTCTATTTTTTTGTCTTTAAACTGCGCCTTATTATCAGATGTCAGCTTCGCACTAAGTACAACTCTTGCTTGATAATATTTATTTGAGCATTTTTCTGTAGCTATCGAGTATAAAGACTGTGTTTCAACTGCATCTAATTTATCACCAAGCTCTTTTAATGTGCATTCCTCTTCCCGAAGCTGGTGTTCATATTGAAACTTGCGGGATGCATCAGTCTCAATTACCAACGCTGTTCGTATTTTTGCAACTTTCTGGCTTTGAAGCGTATAAGCTTTTTCAAGCAAATCTCTTTGATGCTGCGATCGCTCTGTTTGACTCTGTGATTGGACTGAATTACCTGATGCTGTCGTCTGCTGCCCAAGGTGAATATTGTAGATGTCGCCGCCAATTTGCCTAGTGTTCACTGTATCAGCGTTGATTAACCCGCCGCCAAACTGGGTATTGCGTAAGTCACTACTGGAGACTTGGTTTGGGTCTTCTGAATCGGGCATGGGTCGGTTTGGGCAGATTTAAGCGTCATTGTTGTGAATATTACCACCTATTTCATCTGTGTTAACTATCTCGGCATTCAACTCATCAATTGTCTATTTTATTCTTACTCATCTAAACGCTGTGCGATCGCCTTTGATAACTCATCAAAATCTGACTCACTGTGAATGTCTGGAGTTAGCGTATTCATGTCTTTGAGCAGGTTGGTGAGTTCAGCAATGGTATGACGAATTTGGGTGTATAAATCTATTTCTTCTCTAAAGCCCTGTAAATTAGCGGCGGAAACACCTTTCATCGCTTCGTCTAATTCTTTAATTTGCTCTTCCCAATATTTAATATATTTAATTCTTTCAATCGGTTTATAAATTTGGACATCTGGTAACATAATTGGAAAAATTCGGTCATAAAAATCGCCATTCTTAGCAATTTGCACCAATTCAAACATACAGTTTGGCGATTTTAAATACTTATCACTAATCACAGCAATGACACATTTCCCGCGTCCAATCTTTTCCATGAAAGCTTTGATTAGTCCTTTGTAACCTAAGTCTCGTTTATCTCGAATGATAGCAATACCTTTGGATTGTAAAACTGTGTCTAAGCATTCAACATAGGTTTCACTATCTCCGCCCCAAGCATAGGAGATGAAGATTTCTTTCTCATTTTTGAGTTTTTCTCTCTCTTGTTCTAGCTGATTCTGTAACTGTTCTTGTTTATCTACCTGTTTGCTATGAGGAAAATCAGTAGCTTGCAACTGTTGTTCAATTGCATCCAACTTGTCAACAAGTTCCTTCAGTGTGCGTTCCTCTGACTGAAGCTGTTGTTCGTATTGAAACTTGCGCGATACATCGGTTTCAATAACCAATGCTGTTCGTAGATTTGCAACTTTCTGGCTTTGAAGGGTGTAGGCTTTTTCGAGTGAGTCTTTTTCCTGTTGCGATCGCTTTTTTTTATTCGGTGAAGATTGAAGTTGATCTTGCAAAATTT
The DNA here is from genome assembly GCF_014222285.1 of Nostoc sp. UCD121. Lineage (GTDB taxonomy): Bacteria > Cyanobacteriota > Cyanobacteriia > Cyanobacteriales > Nostocaceae > Nostoc. The sequence goes on along the minus strand of NZ_JACKZS010000156.1, from coordinate 4,923 downwards.
TTTGGACTACCTTAATAAATTCTTTATCATCAAAATTTCTTTTACTAAAGTAATCGGCTACATCATCTTTTTTGAGCAAATCACGAGTGTCCCTAGAACCTAAAACTGGTGTTCCACTTACTACAATAGTTGGAATCTTTTTCTTATGAGCAAGTTTAACAAGGTGTATCCCCAGCTTGTCTTTATCAGAATGACGTGAATCTCTTAGTCCGATATCAGTGACCAGCAAATGCCAATCATTGTCTTGAAGCTTTTTCTGAGAATCTGTAAAAGTTGTAATAGCCTCAGTCTTGTATTCTTGGTTACTAGTTTTGCCACTAGTATTGTTACATGCATCCTTTATGTAGCCTTGAAGAAGGTCTTGCCAATCCGGATCATCCTCAACTAAAAGTATTTTCAATATTTCCACATTACCTCCTTTTGATAACCATTTATAAGAATTTGATACTTCTTTTATAAATTAGCTTCTGGCATCTGATAAAGTGGTAATAGCAAAGTAAATTGTGCTCCTTCTTCTGGTCTACTTTCTACATCTAAATGCCCATAAAGCAATTCTAAAACATTGTATTTTGTCCACCACAATCCGAAACCCATACCTCCGGTTGCCTGTTTTGTGGTAAAACCCCATTCAAAAATTATTTCTAAGTTTTCGGCTGGGATACCTATACCTGTGTCACGGATTTTTACTTGAACCCAATTCCCTACATCTCTTTGTACAAGCTCAACAGTAATAAATAAGCTACCTTTTTGGGACATAGCTTCTACAGCATTTTGAATAAGATTATCAAAAATATAAACAAATTGTTCTTCAATCCCAAATACTAGGGGCAATTCCACGGGTAAACTAGGCTGTACAGTAATATTCGGATAATCCTCCCTTTTCTTCTCTAATATACTATCCAATATAGGAAGCAAATTTACAGACTGGGGCTTCTTGTGAGCCAAGCTTTGAATGACATTTGTTGCTGTCATAATTTCCTCTGCTTTGAAGAAAATTCTTTCCGCTTCATTCTTGCTAAATTCATCACCCTGATCAAGAATCTTCTTTGCCCGCATACGGATTGCACCAACGTCATTATTTATCCGATGTACTAATTGGCTAGCTATGTTTCCTACTGCCGAGGTAGTTTTCATGCTCGAAAGTTGCTCTTGACTTTTCCAGCCTTGTATACCAATAACCGCTTGGTTTGCCAAATCCTCCAGTATCTTTTGATGTCTTTCGTTAAAAACTGCGATACGTTGGCTTTCCACGTTTAGTACCCCAAGTATGCGGTCTTCTTTGTCCAGAAGTGGCACACACAACTCGGAACGTATATTGTCAAAACCTGAGAAATATCGTTCATCGCTTTGAACATTTTTCACTAAAGCTGACTTACGATTTTCTGTCACCCAACCAATGATCCCCTGATTTATACTGAGACGGCTTTCTGATGGATCAATTCTTATATTATTTGGATCATATACACATTTTGTTAATAACTCCTGCTTACTCGAATCAAATAAATAGATACCTACAACATCAGCCCCAGTAATTTTTAACGCTTCTTTAGTAATGAATAGCAGTAGTTTTTCCTGGTCTGTAGTAGTTATTATCTTGCGATTTATTGTTTCACGAGATGTCAACCATTTATGATTTTGAATAGTGATTGCTGCTGAATCAGCAAGAGTTTCAATTATCTTTTTCTCATCTTCATCAAAATTATGAGGTCGCCGATAATTTATGAACATCACGCCAACTATATTGTGATTATCTACTTTTAGTAAAATGCCAGCAGTGGACTTGATTATTTCCCGGCTACTAAAGGATGAATTTTCAAATATTGTGTCTTTTAGGCATGAAGCATAGACATTTTTTCCACCGTTAATAAGTAGAAATGGTACATTATGTTCACCAATAATCTCGTCGCGTATCATCTGTCCTTGCTTGAGACGCCCTGCTGTATTAGGGGAAGTTATAAATCTATTCTCAATCTGGACATATTCGTAGATATTAACGACATCTACCCCTAGCATATTCAAGGTATTCCAGGCAATACGACGCAGAACATTACTATCTGGTATGTTGCTAAGTGATTGAGTGATTGAATGGAGGGTTTGCCAACGTATCTTATCCCGCATTTGTTGAATTCTGGCAGAGTCAGAAATAGCATCAACCGCGCAACGCTGCACTAATTTGTTTACCGAATTTAAGAGAGGTTCCACAAATTCATGCTGATCTTGGAAAAGGACATACAGGACTCCTTCCTTACCATCAACCAATAATGGAAAAGCTACCATCGCTCGAATTCCTGCTTCAAAGGCTTTTGGGTTAGACTCTGCTATTGTCGAGTTTTCGTGATCATTAGGCTGATTTGAAATAAACTTATAATTCTTTTCTTCAATTGCTCGCCTCCCCAGTCCATCATTACGAGGTGGACAAGCTTTGAGAAATTGCTTACCGACTCCGCCAGAAAAGACATTGTAAATGTAGCTACCCGGTTGTGGATCTTTCTCATATAGAAAATGGAGGGTGGCTGCATCAGCATTGAGATTTTTCCTAGCTATCTCAGCAATAGTTTCTAGAACACGAGGAAGCTGTACTCCCCAAATACGAAGAGACCATTTAGCAATGCATTTAAGCAATTCTTTTAATTCTTCCTGCTCTATTAATCTATCAGAAAAACAATATCCTGCTTCTAATGTACCAATTACTATAAACTCTGGTTTACGTCCTTCAGGTAATGTACCAATTACTATAAACTCTGGTTTACGTCCTTCAAATTCCCAATCTTCTGCTAGACGCATTTGGTAAATTTTATGCTGCCCTTGCCTTTCCCCATTTGCTTCTGGTTGAAAGTCTACAGTTTCCAAGCAACAATGTCCAAACCAATCTTCAATTAACCTGCCATCGTCATCTTCAACTACTAGAATAGGCGTAAAAACACGAATAATATTTTCATGAGCATACTCTTTATAAATCCAGCTATCAAAGCGTTTATCCCATCCAGAAATAATTTCAGTTCGACCAGTTGCGATTATATCTGCTTGAATATCCCGTAGTTCTGGGTCTTTTTCCAGGTAATGTCTTGGGAAACTAGACCATTGTTTGCCAATGCCAATTCCATGTACTGACTCAATAGTGTTTTGTTCTTTGGAAATTAAAGATATATTAGCAAAATCAAAACCCAAATTTTTAATCTCTTGACAAAATTCTTCAAGAATATTTTCCATGTTAAACAGTTTTTCTCTAGCTTCTCCTACCTGTTCTAAAGCATCTAAAAATTGCTGCTGAAGGTTTTCTAAATTGATTTGCTTGGGTTGATTAAGCATAAATTATCTCCTTATTTATCACCTTTTTCTGCACCTTTTTGATAAATGTGCAATTATCTTAATCTGTCATTGATGGTGTAGTGTCTATATAAAGCTACAAATGTACAGAATGGAATTCCAGACTGACCATAGCAGTCTCAGTAGATTTACGATAGAGTTTGCTTAAGCAAATTTAAGCTTCTTCACAAAATACTCGTTTTTTGGCCTATTGAGTCTTGAATTAAACGCTTAAAGCCAATTTATCGTTTGAATTGACTTGTTGATTAGTCACTGTTTCTTCCCTGTCGCACCCTCGTTATGGCGATTCGGGAACCATTGAAGCAGACGCACCAAATCGCTGGCAGCAGATTGTCACCTTTGCTGATGGCGAGAGGTTATTGATCAACAATACTGATTTAGATGCCCCCAGTGTCCCACTTCCCAGAGAAAGATCATATCCCGCAGAATACACAGAAGCGATCGCTGCTATTGAAGAACGCCATAAACAGGAACTAGAGCGACTTTCCCAGGAATTGAGGATTGGTTTGCAAACAGAGGCCACAGCCAAAGCCGAAGAACAAGTGCAAGAGCAAATCCAATCTCTGCAACAACTATTCAAGCAACAGAAAGAAGAAAATATCCAGTTACAGCAACGGCTGGATGAAATGGAAGGGTTGAGAAAGCTGGAGATTGAAAATCAACAACTCCAGCAGCGCATTCAGGAATTAGAAAACGCGGTTCAACAGCGCCCTTCTCAACAGTGGGGAAATACCATGACCCAGCAAGCGACCAAAGCTTTGAACAAGCAGGTAAAACTTGCACTGGAGAAAACTATTGATTTGCGATCGCTGGCGCAGGAACCACCCAAAGAGAATGCCCAAGAATGTCTGCGGCTCATGGGCATGGCATTGAAAAACCTCGCCAGTGCCATGAACAACACCCAAGCGCTCGAAGCTGCGGCGATAATTCTGGGGAGTGAGCCGACACCATCTGCGATCGCATATCGAGCTGAACAACTGGAAATGCTACCCCAGGCGATTAGTGATATCCGGCGGGTGCTGTCAAAACCTGGGTGTAGCTGGCAGGAGTTTTGGGATATTGCCCAAGAGTACGAGGTAATCAAACAGGACTATTGGGGGGAATTGACCAGTGAGGAGACTGATTTAATTACTGCTCTACAGAACGCATTCTCTCAACCGGACATCATTGGCGTTGGTTCTATTGTTGCCCACGCTGACCCATATCGCACTTTGTATGTGGAAAGGGGCGAAGTTGTAGAGGACTTGGGAGAAGAGTTGGTAGTGGCTTGGGATTGCTGGAAAGAGCGTTCAAAGAAGACTGAGAGGTACTTTCGAGATGAATTGCGGTTTTGGCAAGGTAAGAACCAGTAGATAAAAATTCGCTTTGAGAATAGCTAAAAAACTTAGACGCGGCATGACTTAAAAAGCCGCCCAATTTGTAATGAGAAAAATCGGAGGAGAATATGACTACAGCACTACAAATAATTGATGGTGGCAACAAACGTGACAGGCGCTCATCTGAGAAAGCCACTACTCGACTAGGCTGTTGACTTTGTGCATTTTTCGGGAATTTTCGGGAAAATTATTCGTGTTATTTTTGTTTGACTTAAAGTGC
>NZ_JACKZS010000155.1 GCF_014222285.1 Nostoc sp. UCD121 | reverse complement strand
GTCCCCAGTCCCCAGTCCCCAGTTCCCAGTCACCAGTCCCCAATCCCAAGTCCCCAAAAGATTTAGATTGGTAGTAGTATTATGTTGGCTCAATTCCAGAGCTTGTATCCCAAGGGCAGTCTGATTTCTGAATTAGTGCAAATTTTTCAAGGAAAATATATTGTCCGGGCAAGCGTACAAGTTGAAGGCGTAACCCGTGCGACGGGTATGGCAGCAGCAGAAACAGTAGAAGCAGCAGAAGACCAGGCCAGAACTAGGGCGTTGATAGTTTTGGGTATTACAAATGCGCCACCACAATCAGTAGAATTTAGCTCAAATTCAATTTCTCCAGCGCAGCTAAATCCCTCCTTGAATACCAAAGGTGGATTGAGTGAATCTACTTATTCTTCTACGAAAGCTGGGGATTTTGTCGGTAGTCAATGGCCAGAGGTTAGCGACAAAGAAATATCTATACCGCCTTCCAAAGTCCGCAACATCAAACCAGAAGTAGTAACACCCAGTAACGAACAGTACGAATACAGTAGTGCTGCGTCTTTACCAAGCGATAACTATAGCCAAGATTTAAGTCAAAACTTTCCTGTGACTACCAACCGGGAGCTAGAATTTGATCCTCCAGTTGAAAACTTGGAAATAACGTTTAGTAACGAGCCAGAAAATCAAACCTTTCCAGCAATTTCTGCTAATAATGTCACACCATTTACACCCCGGAGTTACAGCCCTCAAGAGGATGTCCCTACCCCGTCAGTGACAGGGAAGAGAAAGAAGAAAGCTGAACCTGTGGATTTATCGGATGTGATTGCAAAAACAGATGTCGAACTTCAGCGTTTAAACTGGACACCAGAACAGGGGCGGGAGCATCTGATTAAAACCTACGGTAAACGAGGGCGTACTTTGCTAACTGAAGAAGAATTACACGGATTCCTTAAATACCTCCAATCTCAGCCTGACCCAATAGCGGGATTTTAATTTGTCATTTGTCATTTGTCATTTGTCCTTTGTCATTTGTGATTGGTAAGGGTTAATGACAAATGACGTAGGCTGTTGAAACATTAACGAAGCTATGGAACCTGTGAATTTTTCTGAAGTAATTGCTCAAATAGATGTCGAAACGGAGCGATTAGGCTGGACAAGAGAACAGGAACGGGAGCATCTCAAAAGAAATTATGGGAAGCGAGCTCGTACTTTACTGACAGAATTAGAATTATTAGACTTTCTCCAATACCTTTACCTTGTATCTCAACCAACACCAACATTACACGAAATTCTGATTGCTAAAATTAAGGTTGAAATGCAGCGATTAGACTGGATAACAGACCAGGGACAGGAACATCTGAAAAACTACTATGAGAAGCGATCGCTTACTTTGCTTACAGAAGTCGAGTTATTAGACTTTCTCCAATACCTTGTATCTCAACCGACACCACCATTAGAAATTCTGATTGCCAAAATTAATGTGGAAACGGAGCGATTAGGTTGGACAACAGAGCAGAGACAGAAACGTGTGAAAAACTACTATGAGAAGCGATCGCTTAGTTTACTTACAGAATTTGAATTACTACATTTCCTCCAATACCTTGCACCTCAATCGGCATCACCAACGTTACACGAAATTCTGATTGCCAAAATTAAGGTTGAAATGCAGCGATTAGGCTGGACAAGAGAACAGGAAAGGGAACATCTCAAAAAAAATTATGGGAAGCGATCGCGTACTTTGCTGACAGAAGTAGAATTATTAGACTTCCTTCAATACCTTACACCTCAAGCGACACCAACATTAGACGAAATTTCAGACCCATTAGCGGGATTTGAGTGAGTCACTTGTCCAAATCGGTATTAAATACTTGAGCAGTCCACCCATTCCAAAAATAACCCCTCTTCACTTATGAAGAGGGGTTATTTTTGGGATTTAAAAGTGGTAAATCACCATTTACCAATCGTGAGTATTAATTAACAGCAGCAACTGCTGGACGGCTACCAGCGGCGTGACGGTCAATCACTTGGTCAATCAAACCGTAGTCCTTGGCTTCCTCTGGTGACATGAAGAAGTCACGTTCAGTATCTTCAGCAATGCGCTCAATTGGTTGACCTGTATGGTCGGCTAAATAATCATTTAGCCGCTTTTTGTGATACAAAATTTCCCGCGCCTGAATTTCAATATCAGTCGCCTGTCCTTGAGCGCCACCGAGAGGTTGATGAATCATAATCCGAGAATGGGGTAAACTCATCCGCTTACCCTTAGCACCCGCGCTGAGGAGGAAAGCGCCCATACTCGCCGCCAATCCGGTACAAATTGTACAGACATCAGGGCGAATATGTTTCATAGTGTCAAAAATGCCCATACCAGCCGTCACCGAACCACCGGGAGAATTGATGTACATATAAATGTCCTTCTCCGGGTCTTCAGCATCCAAATACAGCAGTTGGGCAACAATCAAGTTGGCAATATTGTTGTCAACTTGTTGTCCCAAAAAGATGATGCGCTCACGTAACAGCCGTGAGTAGATGTCAAAGGCGCGTTCACCTCGACCCGATTGTTCAATAACGATAGGAATCATGGAAGCGTGTTTGTGGCTACTTTAAATACATTTTATCGGTGACAGCACGAAACTGGGGTTTATCTCTACTGTTCTCACGCAAATAACTTCAACATTTTCCCTTGCTCCACTTCGGCTACGCTCAGTGACCACCTGCCCTCTGCCCCCTGCTCCCTGCTCCCTTGCCTCTTTTTCAACCTTTAAGGGCACTTTTTAGCCGCAAAAGGTGTCTAAGAGAATATCCCATGCAGGGAAGAACAAATCAAAAAACTCTAATTATCGCCAATTTCATAATCTCGACCTTTGTTTAGATAACTTTGGCGATGTAGTCATTAAACCGATAACCGAAATCCAACTTGCTTAGGGACTTGTGTTAAATTTCTGTAACATTTTAAACATTTTTTTAGGATTTCCCTCAGCAATTATCAAGTTATTTTTGTTAGATTCGGTAAATCGATAGTACGAGGTGTATTCAGAATAACCAGTCCTAATTGAAATGCTATCCCCTCAGAGAGAGACGTGCCATGCTGGAAAAACTTATACAAGCCGCCATCATCACCTTCTTGCTCCACCTGATAGCAGGACTTAGCCCCAATACTTTAATTCAATCAAAGACAGCATCACCTGTGCAAGAAACGCCACCAAATATTGTCAGCTTGCTATTGCGATCTTTTCAATAAAAATAGTTCACAAATTACACAGGTGTCGGCGATATCAATGACGTACACTACTCCAACTCAAGGGGTAAGTCGCTTGTAGGATTATCTTGCATATACATAGCTGTCTAGGTTAACAGTCTTGGGAACAAGGTAGACTGAGCAAAGAAGGCAACTATTTGCATTTGATCATGACTAATCGCCTTGCTGAAGCTAAGAGCCTCTATCTCCGCAAACACGCCGAAAACCCCATTGATTGGTGGCCTTGGTGTGACGAAGCGCTTGCAACTGCAAGGGCGCAAGATAAACCGATTTTTCTCTCCATTGGCTACTCTAGTTGCCACTGGTGTACTGTCATGGAAGGCGAAGCTTTTTCTGATAGTGCGATCGCTGATTACATGAATACCAATTATCTTCCCATCAAAGTAGACAGGGAAGAAAGACCTGACCTCGATAGCATCTATATGCAAGCTTTGCAGATGATGAGCGGTCAAGGGGGCTGGCCTTTAAATATTTTTCTTTCTCCAGAAGATTTAGTGCCGTTTTACGCTGGGACTTATTTCCCTGTAGACCCACGCTATGGTCGTCCCGGATTTTTGCAGGTGTTGCAAGCCCTTCGCCGTTATTACGATACTGAAAAAGCAGAATTACAGCAACGCAAAGCCTTAATTATTGAGTCTCTGCTCACGTCTGCGGTGTTGCAAGATGGTACAACAACTGAGCTTGAAGACCGCGAATTACTCCGCCAAGGTTGGGAAACCAGCACGGGTGTAATTACTCCTGGTCAATCTGGTAATAGCTTTCCGATGATCCCCTACACAGAATTAGCACTGCGGGGGACTCGATTTAATTTTGAATCTCGCTATGATGGCAAGCAAGTTTGTACCCAGCGAGGGCTAGACTTAGCGCTGGGAGGCATTTATGACCATGTAGGTGGTGGTTTTCATCGCTATACTGTTGACCCGACTTGGACAGTACCGCATTTTGAAAAGATGCTCTACGACAATGGGCAGATTGTGGAGTATCTCGCAAATCTATGGAGTGCAGGAATCCAAGAACCAGCGTTTGAGACAGCAATTGCTGGTACTGTACAATGGCTAAAACGGGAAATGACCGCACCTGAAGGTTACTTCTATGCTTCTCAAGATGCCGATAGCTTCACCGAACCCACGGCAGTAGAACCAGAAGAAGGAGCTTTTTATGTTTGGAGTTTCAGCGAAGTCCAACAACTGTTAACACCTGAAGAGTTAACGGAATTGCAAGAAGAATTTACTGTTACCCCTAACGGTAACTTTGAAGGACGCAATGTTTTACAAAGAAGGAATTCAGGGAAACTGAGTGAAACGCTAGAAACCTCACTGAATAAGCTGTTTACCGCTCGTTATGGCGTTATCTCTGAGTCGCTAGAAACTTTTCCTCCGGCTCGTAACAACCAAGAAGCAAAAACCACTAATTGGCCAGGTCGCATTCCCTCGGTGACAGATACGAAAATGATTGTCGCCTGGAATAGCTTGATGATTTCTGGGCTAGCTAAGGCTGCTGGGGTTTTCCAACAACCATCATATTTGGAATTAGCAGCACAAGCAGCGAATTTTATCTTGGAAAATCAGTTTGTCGATGGGCGTTTTCAGCGACTCAACTATCAAGGCGAACCAACCGTTTTAGCCCAATCTGAAGACTACGCTTTGTTTATTAAAGCTCTGCTAGATTTACAAGCTTCCAACCCTGAGAATCAGCGATGGTTAGAAAATGCGATCGCTATCCAAGATGAATTCAACGAATTTCTCTGGAGTGTGGAATTAGGTGGTTACAATAACACATCAAGCGATTCTAGTCAAAATTTAATTGTTAGAGAGCGGAGTTACACGGATAATGCGACACCTTCAGCGAATGGAATTGCGATCGCTAATCTTGTCCGTCTCGCTTTACTCACCGATAATCTAGATTATTTAGATTTAGCCGAACTTGGTTTGAAAGCTTTTAAGAGTGTAATGCATCGCGCTCCCCAAGCTTGTCCTAGCTTATTTACAGCCTTGGATTGGTATCGTAACTCTACCCTGATTCGCAGTACAACTGAGCAAATAAACTCGCTGATCCCCAAGTTTCTACCAGCATCTGTGTTTGCCATAACATCTGATTTACCAGAGGGAAGCGTTGGGTTAGTTTGCCAAGGTTTGAAGTGTCTTGCACCAGCAGAAAGTGTAGAACATTTATTGCAGCAAGTAGAGAAAAGTCAGGTGAGGGCGTGAAATAGGGGCATCTAATACCATTTCTTGAGGCTGCACCAAACCCTTTTAACTTCTTTCTTTGCGTCCTTTGCGTCCTTTGCGGTTCGTTTTTCTTTCTTGTACTTATGGTTTAGCGCATCATCATACAGAATTGGTATGGTCAATCTAAAACTTGTTGATTTGGTTGTTTGGCAACAAGTTCGGAAATCAAGGAGATAAGTCATGGGGTGAAGGCATCACGAGGAAGAGTGCGATCTCGACTAAAGTTGAGTTCTTCGGTGAGTTCAAGGGGGGATTGACGGAAAAACTCTGAGAGTTTGCTTGGTTGATCTGGGTGGGTGTTGTTGTGTGTCGTCAGGCTTTGGGCAAGGAGTTGGATGATGTAAAGTTTATCGTTGGGAGAAAGCTGAAGGAGTTGTTGTTCGAGTTCTTGGATAGCCATGATGGGGTTTAAGTAGAAGATAAATTTATTCTACTTTCAGCGTCAGGGGTTAATTTAGTTTGACTCGTTTTTTACCCTCTATTTTTTGACGAATGACTATTAACTCATGTAGCAAATTAACCGCCATTGTATTAGCTGGCGGTAAAAGTTCTCGCATGGGTCAAGATAAAGCCTTGATTCCGATTCAAGGAGTGCCGTTGTTACAGCGAGTTTGTGCGATCGCTCAAAGCTGTTCTGATACGGTTTATATAGTCACTCCCTGGCCAGAACGCTATCAAGATTTGCTTTTGCCTGGTTGTCAATTTATCCGAGAAGTACCTTTATCTGGCGAATCCCTCACCCACGGGCCTTTAGTCGGTTTTGCTCAAGGACTAGCCGAAGTGCAGACAGAATGGGTGTTATTGCTGGCTTGCGATTTACCAAGGTTGCGAGTTGAGGTGTTGCAAGAATGGGTGACTAGACTTGATAGTGTGGGGGATAATGCGATCGCAGCTTTAGCTCATCATCCTAAAGGCTGGGAACCTCTGTGTGGTTTCTATCGCCGTCGTTATTTACCACAACTTTTAGAGTTTATCAACCAAGGGGGGCGATCGTTTCAGCAATGGCTGCGGCAATATCCTGTGCAAGTTTTGCCTTTACCAGAACCCGAAATGCTGTTTAACTGTAATACACCAGAGGATTTGGCTTTAAGTTAATTAAAGAAGAATACAGAATTTTTTTAACGAACCGCAAAGGACGCAAAGGACACAAAGGAAGAAAAGGAAGAACCCACTTACTCATTCTGTTAGCGGTAGCGGGGCATTTAGCCCATTCTGGCTTCTGACTCCTGAATTCTTTCTTGAGAAAAATGCTAGTCTTTAACGATTAGTTAGCTTTTGTATCATCCACTATGCCTATCTACGGGCCCGATGCAATTAATTTTGACGGCGTAAATGGTCATCGCTATTGGTTTCACGAGCCTTTTTCTTATACTGGGGTAGCTGATATTGATGAACGATTAAGTGGTTTTCCGGTTGCTGTTTTTCTGCCACATAATCGATCTTCACAAGATACGCCATTGGTGATTGGTTTGCAAGGAATGACCGCCCCCTATAGCTGGAATGGCTTCATCGTATCGACGCTGACACAAATGGGTATAGCTGTAGCTTTATTTGATACGCCCTTGGCTGGTGAGCGCAGCTTGGTGCGAACCTTCACAGCGATCGCAGACCATGAGATTAAACCTTTAATTGACAGGGGTATCTCATTTGATACTGAGTTACTTTTGTGCTTATTTCGCCGGACTGCGGCTGATATTGCCAGAGTTCGTGACTTTTGTGGCGATCGCTATGCCCTCGGTAATCGATTGGCATTATTCGGTGTCAGTATGGGAGTTTTACAAGCCGCTTATGCCTTTACTGCTGATGGTATTGGGCAGCGGTTATTGGGTACGATTGGTCATGCCGATCTCCAGTCTTTTGCCAAAAGTTGGGGTTACTTGGTTTTGCCAGATTTAGCAGCTTCACCCTTGGGTGGAATCGCAGAAGCAGTGCTGGATCGAGTGCAACCGAATCTAAAACCTGTAGTTAAGCTTTTACAATTAGCTAAAAATCTGAAATACCCTGATGAGTATGCTCAGGCGTGCAACCCCATGACTTATATTGAGCGGGTAAAACCTCCGCGTCGGGTTCGCTTTTTAGTGGGCGCTAGCGATCGCATTGTGAACATTAAAGATGCTCGTGCTTGCGCTAGGCGCTTTCTGGATGGTGACTGTTATGTTGTTCCTGGCATGGGACATGGAACCCACAATTGGGGCCCATCATTTGTAGATCATGTCCGCTATTTCCTGACGACACAATTAGGTGATTGGCGAAATTGACCCTTTGCTGTTTAACGAATGCGGCAAAATTTGCGATCGTTATCATTCTGAGGATATTGCCAAGAATAGGCAAAATGGCTAACTCCCTTAAGTTGGGGGGCAAATTTTCGGAGTGCCTGCATTTGCACTTCTAGGGATGGACGATTACTAATCGATTCTCCCCATTTGCCTGCTAAAGCTGGAATCACTTTAGTACCCGGTTTTGTCATACTTACAACTCGTTGCACTTGCGCCACAATACAACTGGCATTACCGCAATTTCCATAAGACATGGGATGCCACTCTAATGTAGCGGGGAAGCGATCCCAAGGTTGTAAGCGAGAATCATACCCTTGTCCTACAGTTTGGTTGCCATCAGGAAAAAACACTACTCCCGTGGGAACTCCTTGCTGCTTTGCTGGGTAACTGGCTATGTTGACAAAATCTAGAATTCCTTGCATTGCGTGAGCAACTGCTAGCTGCCACAATTCCCATTGCAAAAGTGGTTGTCTATCGGTTGGAGACAGAATTGATTTTTGCGCTGTTGGCGGAATGCGTCCTTGCCAAAGGGGTTCACCTTCTTGGGGATAAAGTTGATCGATTTGGGCGATATCTCCGGCGGTGACATATCCTTTGCTCAAATAGCGGCGAATTAAGTCTAGTCCTTTGTAATTAAGCGCCCGTTTAAATAAAGCTTCTTGAATTGCGGGACTATATAGCCATAAATCTGAAACTTTGGTGGCAATGGAATCACTTCCTGCTTGGCGAGGATAGCGCACATAGTCTAATAGCAAGCCATCTGGACGACGGCGCAAAACTTCTTTTACTAATTGGTTGTAATCGCTTTTTGCTTGGGAGTTGTAGGGATCGATAAACACTTGAGAGCCGTTATCTACAACATATAGGCTGGTTTGACCTTTGCCATTGCGAGCGATCGCACTTTCTCGATCTCGGCGCTGGGCGTAAGTATAGCCGAAATTGTTAGTAAACATCCAGGCGTAGACCTTCAAACCGCGTTGTCGACCTTTTTGAATTGCTGTAGCGAGTATATCGATGTTTTCTGTCCCTGGAGTGCGAATTATAGAAGGCCACGCCGTTGGGTTAGCTTTTGCTGGCAATAATACCTGTCCGTCGTAAAATACTTCCAAATAAACTTGGTTATAGCCACGGTTGACAATGCGATCCATAATTTGGTCGATTATTCCTGGCTGAATGTCACAGGGATACAAGCGCAACCAGAGAGCTTGGATTTGTGGCCAAGTCCGTGTACGGCACTCCTGTAATTCCTGTGCCTGTTTTTTTAGTAAGCTTTGGTAGCGGGTTTGGGCATCTTGATTGCCTTTGAGCGCTGATAAACGTAATTTTTCTTTTTCTTGCGCCGCCGATGATGATAACTGACAATATTGGGTTGCTTGCGCCCTTGCTGGTTCGGTTCCAAAGTTGGGGAGCAACGAACTAGTAGTGAAAAGAACAGCAAATATACGCCGCCAAAATAATATTGGTCTTGCAACGTTCAAAGGATGGTTAGACATACCTAGCAGTAGATGGACACTATAATCATCGACCCCAATTTAGATAATTGTGGGCAACGTGTATCGAATTATATAATTAAGCCGCAAGGGTTTTAAAACCTATTTTTTCAAGACTGCCAAAGCCTTATTTGTGTTGCCGCATTTTTTATAAAAATAAAAACGTATATCTGAAAAAATTATCTACTATTAGGTAGATGCGAAATCTACCTTAGTTAGTAAAAAGCTGCCATAACCGATAGTTTTTTTGAAACAAGAAGAGCTTGATTTTTAGATATTGTCATTAACCACATCTTTTCAATCTCTGGTGGTGTTAATCCCAGCTATAGGATTACTATTTGATTTTTGAACGAAATTAGGTATTGTAGAGTGTGTTAGAACGGAGTTCGTAACGCACTATTCTCAAGGGTTTGATGCGTTACGCTGTCGCTAACACATCCTACGGATATTTTCAGAAATTAAACCGGATTCCTATATATTGCTAAAAGCTACATTTGCGATTTTTGAATGTGGTACTAAGTATTCTTTTTATGCAATCTTACTCCAGAAGGAATTTTAATATGCATCGTCGTTGGCTCTTATCTGCTTTAGCACTTTTAATGAGTATAGTTTTAGCTGCTTGCACGACTGCAACCACTCAGCAGCCACAAATAAAAGTCCCAAACCCGACTGAGACGACCAAGACAAATTCTCAACAATTACCAACAGAATCAGCAAAAAGAGTTGTTGCTCTTTCTTCTCTTTCTGCGGATATCATCTCTCGACTTGCTCCAACAAAAATTGTCGGAATCACTGGTAGTAAATTATTTAAGAATGACTCAAGGTTCAAAGATATTCCCCGTGTTAGTGAAGGACAAAACCCACCAAACTTAGAAAAAGTGGTGACATTAAAACCAGATTTAGTTATTGGCGCAGAAGGTTTTTCTAACATCCCAATTCAAAAACTTCAGCAGCTAGGAATTCCAACTTTACTAGCTAAGGTGAATAACTGGGAATCTCTAGAAGAACTTACTAAAACCCTTGCTAAAAAAATTGATGCTGATCCTCAGCCTTTGTTAAATCGTTATAAAAGTTTATTGCCAGAAAAGCCAACTCAGAGTTTTTTTACTTTAGCGCTGGTTAGTCGTCAACCAATTTTATCGCCGAATAAAAATAGTTGGGCTGGGGATTTGTTAGCAAAATTTCAGGCGAAAAATATCGCCGCAGATTTACAAGGAAAAAGCCCTATTGGTGGCTATGTGACGCTTTCGGCGGAGAAAGTTTTAGAAGCAAATCCAGAGGTAATAATTTTGGTTAATCCTCCACAAGGTAATTCGGAAGTAGCACTTTTAGATTCGCTGAAGAAGGAAGCTTTTTGGCAGCAATTAAAAGCAACTAAAAATAACCGAGTCTATGTATTTGATTATTATGGTTTAGTGAATCCAGGTAGTATAGATGCAATTGAAAAGGCTTGTCAGCAACTTAAGCAAGTGTTGTTTGCACCACAGGGCACTTAGTTGAATTAAATATAATTAGTAATCTTAATTTAATTTCTGAAAATTGTAAGGCTTCAGAACCCCGACTTATTTAATAACGCAGTGTGCAACTTTCTCTCAGATCTAACCCCCAACCCCTTCCCTTGTAGGGAAGGGGAGCAAGAATCAAAGCCTCTCTCCCTGTAGGGTAGAGGAATAGAAGTGGGGTTCTAAGGATAAGTTGCACATCGCGTTTAATAAATCGGGGTTATCGTTGTTTGTGCTTTTAATCTTTTGCAGAACTAATCGGTTTTTGACCAAAGAGGATATTTTTTTTACTTTCGGGAGAAGGACTTCCAAGACTGCGGAAATACAGTCCTCCAATGGTGAGTAAAAAGGTCACATATCCCACTGCTTGTACAAGATAGAGATTGTCTCTATAACCAAATAAAGATTTGAGAATAATCCCAGGAAATTGTTCGTCAGGCAAGATTGTGGAAGTATTTGCAACCATTGGCCCCAAAATACAGGAGTGGACTTTTGTAAAACGCTCATAATAGAAACAAAGTCCTTCTGTAGCGCGACTGCTAAGGGCAAGATTAGCCACAGATTCGTCAAAGTGTTTCAAGCTTGAAACTACCAACCCAGCGACAATCAACACTAAGAAAATGCCCATTACCTGGAAAAACTGGCGGATGTTAATTTTGACACCCCATTTAAATAGCAGCACTCCAATGGCTGTTGCTGCTACCAAACCAGCAATAGCGCCCAATGCTGGCATTAATCCTTGTTGAAAATTAGCAGCAACGAACAGAACAGTTTCAAAGCCTTCGCGGACAACGGCAATTAAAATTAAAGTAAAAACACCCCAGCCAGCATTTGAATTTTGTGTCAGCGCTTCTGTTACTGCTCCTTCAACCGTAGCTTTCATGAATCTGGCTTGTTTAGTCATCCAGATTAGCATCCAACTCAGCATTGCGATCGCTAATACGCTAAATACACCTTCCAAGGCTGGCTCAACTACCGAGGTGTATTGAGGATTCGCTGCTCCCAGTATTTGAATTACCCAACTGAATAGCACACCTATAAAAGCACTGACAACAATGCCAACGCCAATACCAGCATATACCCAAGAGTTGAGTCGGGATTGTTTAGCTTTTTTTAGCAACGCTAGCACAATACCAACAACAAGGGCCGCTTCTACTCCTTCTCGGAGTGTGATTATAAAAGTAGGTAGAGCAGTACTAAAATTCATTTTTTGTCCTTTGTCTTTTGTCTTTTGTCATTAGTCAGTTGTCCTTTGTCATTTGAATTTGTTTTTAACTAATGACCAATGACTAATGACTAATGACTAATGACTAATGACTATTAGCTAAAATCGCGTAGCATCTTTTTCAGTTCGAGATTATGCATCTCTTCTTGCCCAATCATGCCGCGAGCGAATTCTTCAAGATAAATACTAGCATTGGTGACAGTTTCGAGCAGATTTTTATACAGATCCAATGCCTTTCTTTCATGAGATAAGCTTTCTTCCAAGATATCCTTGACTTTATGCTGGTAAGTTTCTTCCATTGGGGCAATTTTCAAGGAGGGATGCCCATCTAAACCGGTGAGAATTTCTCCTACTTGTTCAGCATGAAGTAAAGACTCGCTTGCCTGTGCTTTGAAAAAAGCCACAATTGGAATACGGTTAGGGCCAGTCACCATCAAAGAATAATGTGTATAACGCACTACTCCTGCTAGTTCAAATTCCATGATGGCGTTCAGCAAGTCGATAGTCTTTTTATAGTCAAGTTCTTGCATCAGTTCTTAGTTCAAGTAACGAATGGAGTGTAATTAGGTAGAAGTTAGTAGTTAGGAGTTAGCAAATCAGGATTCTTAATTCATAACTCCTAACTCTTAACGATTTCATCATTTTAAACTCCTTCGCATCAGCTTTCCATTAAAACAAAGTGTTATCGCTGTGCTTGGGTATTGGATCTGTCAACTACTTTTTGAGAGTTTTCCTCAATGGTTTTCACCAGCTTGGTGACATCACTAGGGGTTTTGACTGCTTTAGCTGGTGGGATGGCGCTAGGCCAAACTTTTATTAGTTCAGCGAAACTAGCATCGATCGCTTTGTGTGCTTCGGGATCTGCTTGAGCTACTTGACTAGAAATTCCTTTGTATAAATCATTGGCGTAAACGACAAAACCACGGGAGTCTTGATACTCAATTGGCGCGGTTATTTTACCATTGGCGATCGCAGCACCATATTCGGAGTTAGCTGAATCTAGCAGTTCGTTAATTACCTGTAGTACAAATCCTGGTTTTGAGCGTTGAGCTTCTGGCAAAGCTGCGATCGCTCCGTCAACTGCTTGCACTGAAGAAGTAAAATTAGTTTTAACCTTGCTATCCTTCGGACTAGATTTTACTAAATCTTGCAAACTCACTAATGTTGTCTTAAATTCTTTGACTTTGCGCTCATTTAATTGGTCTTCTACATCAACATAAATTTCCTCAACTGGATGTCCAATATGAGGTTCTGCTTGTTTTGGCTGATTCTGATCTAGCAGTTCTTGTGCTACCAAAAGATGCCCTTTCATTAAGCCCAATTTACTCATGTAGTCAACATCTTTTGCCTCACCCGTGAGTGCCACTTCTTGAACACCAACCTGGTCTTTAATTTGGTCAAATTGTTCTTGAGTAATTACTTTTTTAGTAACTAAATCTTCTGGGCTGCCATAAGGACGACCTGCCTGGATTTTGTTAGATAAAGCTGGAACACCTAGTTTGGCTTCAAACTTATCTAATTGTGACAAGATAGCAGTGTTAATGTTAATTTTTTCTTTGCCACCATGACCACTATGACTGTTATTACTGACTGCCTCTGTCGCTGGGGTACTAGCAACTGGTGCTGATGGATTTTCTGCCGTTGGTGTACTGCTACAGGAACTCAAGGTAATTATTGCCGCAGTTGCAACACTTAAGCAGATATAACGAACTTTTATCATTTTTGCTCCTCACACCAATAAAAAGGTATTAATTGAAACATTTCAAACTATTAGTAGAAGCTAGTTTGTTTGACACGTTGTAGTAGACTTTACTTTGACATATAATGACAGTTTTTATCAACTAGTTGAATTAAAATTTTAATAAATTAATGACAAATTATTTATTTAAGACTTTTTAACAGTATTTTGAGAGTTGCTCTCAGTAAGTACTTCAAATTGACCCATGCAACCGTTTTCTGCGATCGCATCCTGATGGGGATGGAACATATACTTACCTGGGTAGCGAAAAGCAAATTCCAAGATGTGCCTTTCCGCTACACCCATCGTAATCACATCAGTTTTCTCGCTAGGAGTCATACTCATGCCATAGCGATAGACATCAAAGAAGTTGGCGTGGAGATGAAAAGTCACTGCTGGATCGTATTCAATGATGTTGAGGACATACAGCCTAATCAACTGATCTTTGTAAATACGAATGGGATTATGCATGTAATAGTGCGGCAGACCATTGAAAGCATAATAATCGTTATGGCTGTCATCATTTACGTCATACCCACCCATCACTAGTACAATCTCATCAGCCGGGGGACGAGGAGTCGGTGGATCGATGATAAACATCCCGTACAGTCCCTTAGCGATGTGGCGGGTAACAGGTTCAATATGGCAGTGGTATAAGTGAACGCCATAGGGTTCAGCATCAAATTCATAAATTGTGGCACTACCATTGCTGATTGGGCGAACACCATCCATTTCCGCCGGATGAACCCCATGAAAATGCAAGGAGTGAGAATGTCCCGCATTATTGAGAAATAGTACCCGAATGCGATCGCCCTGTTTAGCCCGTAGCGTTGGGCCTGGTATGCGACCATTTAAGTCCCAGATGTTGTAAGAGACAGCACTATTGATCTTTATGATGGAAGTACCAGCAGTTAGCTGAAATTCACGGATAGTCCGCCCATTTTCTTGCTTTACCGTCCCATAATCAAAATCCCTTAACATCTTCATCGGGTTAGTAACATCGTCTGGTGCTTCCATGTTGAATGGTGGCACTTTAACGATTGACTTACTTTGTAGATTTAGCATCTGCCAAAGTCCAGCTGCACCTGTCACTCCAGCACCTGCTAGTCCCAGCTTCAATAATTGACGGCGGCTCCAAGGGTTTCCGTTACCTAGAGCGAAGTTGTTGGGCATGACATTTAGTTACGGTTAGCACCAAAAAAGAATTGCAAAAGATTTGCAATTGCTTTTAGATATTAGAGGAATTAATAATTATTGTCAATAATTTGATAGTGCTTAAAAACTGTTATTTAGGTTGCTAAATCTAGATCAAGCTAGAATCAGTCTTTGAAAATTCTAGCCAAACTTGCTTTATTTAAACAGTATTATTACGTTTAAATTATGTATAAATTATGTTTAGCAAAAACTAACTGTTTTATGCCTATTCCTGATATGCTTATTGCTTCAGCAATACCTATAATACAAACAATGAGTATAATAGCATCTTGGATATAAACACAAGCAAGCAAATATCGGTAATCACTAGCGCATTTAATTAGCTTAGAGATAACATAAATTACATTTCAAGTAATTTTGGATGCTTGGTAACATGAGCAGTTTTGATTTTTAATTTTAATCTGTTACCTTCGTGTTATCAGCTTTGAAAATGCCGTCATTCAAATCTATGTGTCATTCTTTTGTTATTTGTATGGATTTTATGTGGAGATTTCTACATCCTGATGAGCCGATGTTCAAAGGATAGTATAGTATTCACTAAAGTCAAATTACACAATACATTTGATACACACTTGTCAAATCCAAAGTTGATCGTATATCTTTTTCCAATCAAGCGGCATCATGCCTTTTGATTGATAAATTACCCAAATTAATTATAGGAGGTCAAAAATGACTACTTTTTCTCAAATGTCAGTATTGCAGAAAACCGCAGGTATTACCTTATCCAAGCCTGTGCAGGTAACACTTTATATGCTGCTATCTTCTTTAGTTATCTGGACTGTTTTGTTCTCCACCTATCCTGCGGTTCATAACACAGCACACTCAGCGCGTCACCATACATTAGGCGTTCCATGTCACTAAATTATCATAATCACAAGATTTTTTAGGTGAATGAAAAACTTTGCTAGTTAACATAACAAAGTTACAACGCTAAAATATCGCAGGTTTCGCACCAGCTTTTTTGCTTGGAAATAACTTTTAGGTAATGTAGAGATGCTTTTTTTCATCTCCACATTACCTTAACTGTATTTTGGATGGTGTCTGAATTTATGAATAATTATTTTACTTAAACCTCGTCTACCTTGAGAACCGTAGTTTTGTAGGTTGGGTGCAGCGTTAGCGTAACCCAACATAAAATTTGGTGGTAATGTTGGGTTGCGTTTCACTCCACCCAACCTACATAAATATATCTTTTAAAAAACTCTAGGTTTCAACATAGATGAGGTTTAGTAATAAAAATCTGGAGTAATTTTCATCCACTGCTATTAAGCTTTACAGCGATTTTCAGGTAAATAGACCATAAGGTAGGGTCGCAAGGCCTTGCGACCCTACTACGACGGATGTGGTTCATATACATGAAAGCTTATTTAAGTTGTAAAAAGTACAAAAGTTTCACATTTACCGTAAGTTTTTATGAAAAAATATCGACTTTTTGGGGTTATCAGTGCTGTTTGCATCACCTTGTCAATTCTTTATTCTTTTGTAGGGAATTCCCAAACTCCTACATCCAGAGTGCTACTCTCTACCAACCCAACTTTAGAACGTATTCTTCCCTTTGAAGCAGAGGCAAAAAAACCACAATCTCCTGTCACCCTGACGTTACAAGCTGTTGATGCTGCGGGTAAACATTTAGAAAATACCAAAATTAGCTTACAAATTCTAACGCCACCGCGTAATCCTTGGTTAACAACAGATTTCCCTATTGTTGAAGGAACAAAATTGTTGGAAATAGATGCTACTCCACCTGATGGTAAGCTAGAAATTCAGCAGATGTTACCCATTCGTGGTAAGTACCAACTAATAGTGAATGTGTCACCTTTAGTCGCAAATGCTTTTACTCCATATCAGCAAACTTTAAATCTGAACGTCCACGAAAATCCAACCAAATATAAATATTTTGTGGTTATCGCAGCTATTTTACTATCACTTGGATTGTTAGGTGGTTGGGTTATCGGTGGACAAGGAGAACTACAACAAGGAGAAATTGCGCCACAGTCAGTACGCCTTTTATTAAGTGCATTGACAGTGGTGGCTATAGTAACCCTATTAGTTATCAATATTAGTGCAGAAGTTGCAGAAGCTCATGGCAGCGAACACCACCCAAGTAGCACCGAAGTAATTGCACCATCATCTCAGAAATCTCAGGGATTGGAAATTAGCCTTGACGGAGATAAAAACGCAACTGTCGGAAAACTTGCGAATTTAGCACTACAACTGAAAGATACAGCAACCGGACAACCGATCACAGATGTAGCGTTGCAGGTAAAAGCGATCGCTACAGAACATAATTTAACAGTCTTTGACTACAAAGGTATTCCCGACGAGCAAGGTAAGTTAAGATGGCAAGAACAGTTTTTTGATGGTTCACCCCACAAAATCGAAGTGGAAGCAACTCCTCTACCAGGATCTAACCGTCAATTTGCACCAGTGAAAGTAGCGCAAGAAGTGGAAGTTGAAGCGATCGCACCACCAATTTATATCCGATTAATTGGTTTATTTTACTTTACAGCCTTCGTCGGCATTGGTATGGCGATTGGGTTGCTAATACAGCACCGACGAACACCGCGAGAAATTAATAATACCAATGCTTAAGTCTTAGGGGCGCAAGGTCTTGCGCCCCTAACGATGTGTATTAATTAAAATAGTTGTGGTAAAACCACACTATTTTTTTGTTAATGGCTTATACAACCCATAAAAATACAGTCCGCTAAGAAAACCTAAGCTATTGCATATACTTGTCAAGCATTGATTAATTACGAATACTAATATTCGTCTAGTTTTTATTATGTTTATATTTTTGCCTCTCCTTTCTTGGATTGCTATTTTTTGGTTAATTAATAAAAATCGTACC
The DNA here is from genome assembly GCF_014222285.1 of Nostoc sp. UCD121. Classification (GTDB taxonomy): domain Bacteria; phylum Cyanobacteriota; class Cyanobacteriia; order Cyanobacteriales; family Nostocaceae; genus Nostoc. Next base: position 1,018 of record NZ_JACKZS010000155.1, on the reverse strand, counting down.
GATTGGCGTGAATCGCTGATATTAACATCTACTTACTGGGGAATGTTTATCGCTGTCATCACAGAATTTTTGAGTATTTTTAAATTAATTACTTTTGCCTGGATATTAGCAACTTGGGGATTGATATGTATCATCTTAATTTATATATGCTTTCGGTTAAATTACCAAACCCCTAATATTTTAGAGACAAATAATTACTCCCAAGCAGATAAAAATACTCAAATCCCATTCTTCGTAAATTTATTGTTATGTGGTGTAGGTTTCGTTGTAGCAATAGTTGGATTAATTGCCATCATCGCACCACCAAATAACTGGGATTCTATGGATTATCACATGAGTCGTGTTGCTCATTGGATACAAAATTATAGCGTTGCTCATTATCCAACAAGTTATACTCCACAGCTATATCAAAACCCTTGGTCAGAGTTCGTAATTTTGCACTTTCAAATCCTGAGTGATGGTGACTACTTCGCTAACTTAGTTCAATGGTTTAGCATGATTGGCTGTATTATTGCAGTCTCATTAATTGCTAAAAAACTTGAAGCAGATTTACGAGGTCAGGTTTTTTCTGCTGTTATAACTGCAACAATTCCTATGGGAATTTTGCAAGCTTCAAGCACTCAAAATGATTATGTGCTTGCATTTTGGGTAATTTGTCTTGCCTACTACTTACTATCAGCTATCGAAGCAGGAAGAAGAGATATTTGGACTAACTCATTTAATATTGGTAGTACCATAGGACTAGCTATTTTAAGTAAAGGGACTGCTTATTTTTATGTATTTCCTTTCTTGATTTGGTTTGGATTTTACCAGATTAAAAGTTTACGCTGGAAAATATGGAAGACAGCCTTAATAGTAGGAAGTATATCTTTATTACTGAATATTAGTCACTATTTACGTAATTATAATTTATTTGGTTCGCCATTGGGTGAACCTGGTGGCTATCGTAATGAAATACTTGGTATTAATATACTAATTTCTAATATTTTGAGGAATATTGCTTTGCATATAGGTACAC
>NZ_JACKZS010000154.1 GCF_014222285.1 Nostoc sp. UCD121 | reverse complement strand
CCCCAATCCCCAATACCCCAATCCTTAAAAGATGCCAAGTAAATATGCCTTAGCTTGCTGATACTGTCAGGATCAAAGAGTAAAGAGTAAAAGGCAATCTATTTTGACTTTTAACTTTCTCCTTTTGTTCAACTTCCACAACGGGAGGTTTAATCTTGACTAAATTGAAAGTTGGTATCAATGGCTTCGGTCGAATCGGGCGACTCGTGCTTCGCGCTGGCCTCGATAATCCCAATATCGAGTTTGTAGGTATTAATGACCTAGTACCACCAGATAACCTCGCTTACCTATTAAAGTACGACTCAACCCACGGTCAATTAAAGCACAAGGTTGAAGCCAAAGAAGACGGCATTCTCATTGACGGACATTTCATCCCTTGTGTGTCGGTGAGGAATCCGGCAGAATTACCTTGGGGAAAATTAGGTGCAGATTATGTCGTAGAAGCGACAGGACTCTTCACTGACTACGAAGGAGCCGCAAACCACCTGAAAGCAGGTGCAAAGCGAGTGATAATTTCTGCTCCTACCAAAGATCCAGATAGAGTTACGACTCTACTCATGGGTGTCAATCATCACCTATTTGACCCCGGTAAGGATATCATTGTCTCCAATGCTAGCTGCACTACAAACTGTCTAGCTCCTATAGCTAAAGTCATCAATGACAACTTTGGGTTAACTGAAGGATTGATGACCACAGTTCATGCCATGACTGCCACTCAGCCAACTGTAGACGGCCCCAGCAAGAAAGACTGGCGGGGTGGTCGAGGTGCAAGCCAGAATATTATTCCCTCGTCCACAGGCGCAGCTAAAGCTGTAGCCCTGGTTTTACCAGAATTGAAGGGCAGGTTAACTGGTATGGCATTACGGGTTCCAACTCCCGATGTTTCTGTAGTCGATTTAACTTTCAAAACTGCCAAAGCTACTAGTTACAAAGAAATCTGTGCTGCCATGAAAGAGGCTGCCGCAGGTTCACTAGCCGGTATTTTGGGATACACAGATGAAGAAGTAGTTTCCACAGATTTTCAAGGCGATACTCATTCTAGTATCTTTGATGCAGGTGCTGGAATTGAGTTGAACTCAAACTTCTTCAAGGTAATTGCTTGGTATGACAACGAGTGGGGCTACTCGAATCGCGTGATTGATTTGATGTTATCTATATCACAAAAGGAAAAACTCGCCTCTACAGTTGCTGTGGTTTAATTGGTCATTTGTCATTGGTCATTGGTCATTGGTGATTAACTTTTGACTTTTGACCCTTGACTTTGGGGATTTGGGTTAAATGGTAAATACCCTGGGAGTAAAAAATCATTTAGTATCTTTATTTACAAAAGCAGTGATATAAAGCACGTGTTAATTTGGATGGCTGGGCGATGTCTACGACGGGCTACGCCTACGCACGAACCATCCAAATTTGCAGGTTACTCCTCAACCCCTAATCCCTATGCGTCGAACCAAAATTATTTGTACTGTTGGCCCGGCTACATCTGCACCTGAAAAGCTACAAGCTTTAGTAGAAGCTGGTATGAATGTGGCACGGTTGAATTTTTCGCACGGGGCTTATGAATTCCACGCCCAAACTGCTCATTATCTCAGACAAATTAGTAATGAGCGGCAAAAGCCGATCGCAATTATGCAAGACCTGTGTGGCCCCAAGATTCGTTTGGGAACCTTACCACCAGAAGGGTTAAATTTAGAAGCTGGTAGTGAAGTTACTTTTGTTTTGCAAGAAAAGGGTGAAAGTATCGATGAACTACCCTTACCATTGCCGACTCTGTTCGCAATGGTGCGACCAGGTGAACCGATTTTAATTAATGATGGTCGCGTCAAGTTAATTGTTACCGATCGCGATGCCGATCGCATTCGTGCCCAAGTGAAAACTGGCGGATTAATTTCCACACATAAAGGAGTAAACTTACCACAAACTCCTTTACCTGTTAATTCCATCACCGAAAAAGACTTGCTGGATCTGCGCTTTGGGATTCAGTTGGGTGTAGATTGGGTAGCGGTGTCCTTTGTGCAATCGCCACAAGACTTAGAACCCGCACGACGGATGATTGAAGCAGCTGGCGCTTCCATCCGCTTAATTGCCAAAATCGAAAGAGCAGAGGCATTAGAAAACTTTGACTCCATTCTCAAAGTTGCCGATGCGATTATGATTGCTCGTGGCGATTTAGGGGTGGAAGTGCCAATTCACGAAGTACCCCTCATTCAAAAAGATATTATTCGCCGTTGCAATCGTGCTGGCAAGCCGGTGATTACAGCCACCCAAATGCTAGAGTCGATGATTAGCGCCCCCGATCCCACCCGCGCCGAAGCAACCGATGTTGCCAACTCCATCTTAGATGGTACGGATGCGGTAATGCTTTCTGGTGAAACAGCTGTTGGACAATATCCCATCGCCGCCGTCCAGATGATGCACAATATCGCCGTGCGGACAGAACAGGCTCTAGATGAGGGTAGCAAACATGCTTGGTGTCATGAGGCAGGTAGTCTCAGTGTTACCGAATCTGTAGCAGAATCAGTCTGTCGCATCGCTTATGAAACAGGCTCACGGGCAATTCTCTGTAACACTTCATCAGGAAATACAGCGAGAATGGTGTCTAAATATCGGCCGACTTCTCCCATTATTGCCCTCACCTCCGACATCACCGCTTATCGCCAACTAGCGCTTTCTTGGGGTGTGGAAGCTTTGCTAATCCCACCAGTTCACCACGCTGAAGAGATGTTTACCAATGTGGTAAATACAGTTGTAGATATGGGTCTAGCCACTAAGGGCGATAAAGTAGTGATTACCTCTGGTGTTCCAATTGGTAAATCGGGCACAACTAGTTTAATCAAAGTGCATTCCATTGGACAGCCAATTTCGGCATAAGGCACTTAGAATAGGGCTGTGGCTCAAGATAGTAAGCAAAATTGGGCAATGATTAAGAAAAATTGCCAGAATCAGAATTGAAGGAAGAGTAAAGAGTGTAAAGAACTGGGGAATAAGTAAATCCTAAATAAACATCACGGAGTCTTTTATGTCTAAGAATTTACTGGAACAATTGCGTGAAGTGACTGTTGTAGTCGCTGATACAGGGGATATCCAGGCAATTGAAAAGTTTAAACCCCAAGATGCCACCACCAATCCTTCGCTGATTACTGCTGCGGCGCAGATGCCAGAATATCAGGGAATTGTCGATCAAACTTTACTGCAAGCGAAGAAAGATGCTGGAGCCGGAGCCACCCAAGCACAGATAGTTTCTCTAGCTTTTGACCGTTTGGCAGTTGCTTTTGGATTAAAGATTTTACAAATCATTCCCGGTCGCGTGTCTACAGAAGTAGATGCTCGCTTGTCCTACGATACCGAAGCTACTCTGACTAAAGCACGGGATTTAATTGCCCAGTATAAAGCTGCTGGAATTGGCCGCGATCGCGTTTTAATTAAAATTGCCACCACTTGGGAAGGCATTCGCGCTGCGGAAATTCTTGAAAAAGAAGGTATTCACTGTAACCTTACCTTGTTGTTTGGTCTTCACCAAGCGATCGCCTGTGCAGAAGCTGGCATTACCCTAATTTCTCCCTTCGTTGGCCGGATTCTCGACTGGTACAAAAAAGATACCGGACGCGATAGCTACCCAGCAACCGAAGATCCAGGAGTTTTGTCTGTCACCAAAATCTACAACTACTACAAGAAATTTGGCTATAAAACCGAAGTTATGGGAGCTAGCTTCCGTAACCTTGGCGAAATTACTGAACTTGCAGGTAGCGATTTGTTGACAATTTCTCCATCACTTTTGGCTGAATTGCAGTCAACTGTGGGAGAACTACCACGTAAACTTGACCCCGCCAAGGCAGCAAAATTGGAAATCGAAAAGATATCCATTGATAAAGCTAGCTATGACAAAATGCACGCAGCAGACCGCATGGCAACTGACAAACTAGACGAGGGCATCAAAGGTTTTACCAAGGCATTAGAAGACCTTGAAAAACTTTTGGCAGACCGACTAGTTCGCCTTGAAGGAGAAGTAGTAGCAAGTCATTAGAAAATAACCATAGTTAGTGGTTGAATCATCAACCACTAACTATGGTTAGCTATATCAACCTTTATCAATATCTTCGTCGAATCTGATATTGTTCGTATGGCCCGCGTCTTTGGATAATCCGCCGTTCTCTGAACTGCTCGCGTCGTCGGATATTTTCGTATCGTCTGAAAGGCGGCCGTCGTCGGATAACCGGGTATCGTCCGTAGGGCTGCCGTCTTCGGATAATCTGCCGTCTTCTAATCTCTCGGTATCGTCCTGGCCGCCGTTGAGCAATTAAAAGCTCTCCAGTTTTATCTCCAATTAGGTTAGCTTCTGGTGCGGCGCTCTGTTCATTGCGAGCATTACTTAAAGAAATATCTTTTGCTTCAGCTAATGAGGGCGGATACACAAAGGCACATAGCAATAGTGCTATTGAGGATAATTTCCTAAAACCTTTCATGTTTTTGCTTCTACTAGACTTTGGATAATAACTTTATTAAAACACCTGAAAGTCTGCAAATTACCCCTGATAAACTTTTTTTTAAACTTAATTTGGTATGAAATTCTATATTTAAGTTTCAGCCTTATGGGTAATTGTAAATTAGCTCAAACTGTGTAATGAATAAGTAATCGTTTAGCTAAATATAATTTTTTACAATAGACAAAATGGAGAATTACCTAACATTTTGTTTCACTTGAAGAAAGCTTTGCTACACCGCAATTAAGTACAGTTAGAAAACAAAACACTAACTCGTGTAGGTTTAATTGATTCTCTGAAACCAACTTCTGGCACTGATTAGGTTTCCCTCTTCCTCAACATAACCTATAACTGTACAACTCTTTTTAACTATACAAATCGGAAAATAAACGGATAGCGGTAAGACGCATTCGGCTGATTCAGAACATTAATAATGGCAATAATTGGCATAATAAAACTGACCACACCCAACACAATCAACAACAAAATACCAATTCCCACAACAATCAGCAATGCAAAGAGAATTGCATAAATATAAAGATTTATATGAAAATTGAGTGATTCTTTGGCATTGTTTTTGATAATCGGGTCATTACTAATTAACAAAATTGCAATCGGTATGCCAATGGAGATAATCGTAGAGCTAAAAAATATTGCTCCGTGGCTTAGGGCTGATAAAAGCTTGCGTTGCTGAATGTCTTCCATGCCACAATTCCTCTTTTAGAGACTCAAATGGTAACTATTACTCGTGGATGTCACTGTAGTTACGATCTGATATTAGCGTTAGTTAATCACTCTCTGCACAAACCACCCTAAGACGCTCAATCCCAGTAACAAAGGTGTCAACCAATCACCCCAACGCACATATAAAGTCTGAGTCTGTCGCCGATAAATTGTTTCTGCATGAGTTTCGTAAGTATTATATCCAGACATCCACAAGGTTCTCCCATGAGGATCTACAAAAGCTGAGTATCCGGTATTCGTTGCCCGTGCTGACCATCGATCAGTTTCAATTGCCCGCATGATATCCTGTGCATGATGCTGAAATGGCATCGATGCAGTGTAATGGGCATCATTAGAAGAACTGAGGATAAATTGCCCACCCGCCGCAGCTTGACGACGAAATTGTTCAGGAAAAGCAGATTCGTAACATATACTAGCGATCGCACGACCAAAAGGAGTGTCAAATATCTGATTTGCTGAACCGGGAACTTGGTGTGCCTCCAAAGGCGACAAGCGTTGAACTATTCCGCCAAAAATTCCTTCAAAGGGAATATATTCTCCCAAAGGTACTAGCTTGGACTTATCGTAGCGGCTGACAATTTCACCCTTACTGTCGAAAGTAAACAAGCTAATTGTATAACTGTCTCCTCGTTCGCCAAAAGCCCCAATCCACCCAACTACACCTTTTTCTTTCACAGCTGCGACTAAGGCAGTTCCCAACAAGTTGCGTTGGAAAATAGGTAAGGCTCCTTCTGGGGTGAGGACTGCATCTACACCTTGGTCTGCTAAAGTTAGATACCCATTAGTGTAATTTTCTTGGGCGCGACGAAACCCTTCGGAACTTCGTAAAAGTCGGTTCGGAATATTACCTTGAACAATCCCCACTTTTAAGGCCGCTTCTGGAGGTTGAGCGATGGGACGACTGTATAAGAAAAAACCGATGAGGTGTAAGGTAATTAATAATCCTGTGGCGGCAACTAAGTATTTATTAACGAACCGCAGAGGCGCAGAGAACACGGAGGAAATTTTCTCTGTGCCCTCTGTGCCTCTGCGGTTTATCCATCCTTCAGCAATTAACCCATTTACAGCAACTATTGCTGCTGTCACAGTATTAGGCCCAGAGAGTTGGCCCAGATGTACAATTACGAGATTGTGCGGGCTTTGGGTGTAAGCAAGTGAACTCCACCACAGAGGGCCAGCACTCCAAAGGCTCTCTAAGGCGCACCAGATGGCTGTACCAATCAGTACACGTAACCACGGTTTTTTTCCACCCAAGCGACCCATTACAGCCGCCCAAATAGTAAGGAATACCCCACCTAAGACACTGATAAATCCCCAACAAAAAATCGTGATTGCCAAGCTTGGCAACCAGGGAACACCCAACCATGTCATCGGATGAATTCCGGTAATCCAGAATAGGGCGACACCGTGAAAACCAATTCCCCACAGGAAAGCCGGGGGGAATTGGTTTTTACCTTTGGCTGAAGTGACAACTAGCACCCATAAGGGAACTATGGCAATCCAAGCCAGGAACCATGCACCTACTGGGGCTACAGTTAGCCCCATTAAAATGCCGCTAGCTAAGGCAATTAAATAAGGGAGTAAGGTGGTTAACCTCTCCCCCTGCTTTTTACTCTGCTTCTTCTGCATCGGCAGCATCAGGTGGAACTATTGCCACTCCGGTAATAGCGTCATCTTCATCTAAACGCTGCACTCTGACTCCAGTTGCCGATCGCGATTGGATAGAAATCGCATTGACCGCTTGACGGATGATAATACCGCGATTTGTCACCATCATGATTTCATCATCATCATTGTTGACAATGCGTAGGGTTGCCAACTTGTCTTTGGTTTTGCGGTTTTTGAACTTGGTTGCCATTAAACCCTGTCCAGCACGATTTTGTAGTCGAAACTGGGCAACGGGTACGCGCTTACCATATCCTCCCATCGTAATTACCAACACCCAAGGCCCAACAATGCCAGTACTAGGGACTTCTGCGGACTCTTCAGTAGTTTCGGTAATTTCGATATCTTCTGTTTCGATTGCTTCGATTGCTTCGATATCTTCTGTTTCGGTTATTTCGGCTTCTGCAACATCCAAAGTTTCAAGAATTGCTGCGGGTAGAATATCCATACCCACGAGTTCATCTTTATTTTTGAGTTTCATGGCTTTTACCCCACGAGTTGCCCTACTTAAAGGACGCAGTTGTTCGTGGTTGCAACGGAAGTTAATCGCCATCCCGTTACGAGAACCAATAATTACACTGTCCTCTACTCTAGCGCGTCGCACCCAGCGCAGTTGGTCGCCTTCTTCTAAGGAAATGGCAATCAAACCATTGGCGCGAATATGACTAAAGGCTGCCAATTCGGTTTTCTTAATATTGCCGCCCTTAGTGAGCATGACTAGATATTCTTCGCTGCTAAACTCGTCAACAGGTACAATCGACGTGATTTTTTCCTCTTTGGGGATGGGTAGCATCTGGACAATAGGTGTCCCGCGACTGGTACGCGAACTCGCTGGAATTTGATACGCTCTCAGGCAATAAACAACACCACGCTCACTAAAGAATAAAATACTGTCGTGATCGCAGCAAGTCAAAAAATGCTCAATGGTATCATCATCTTTCACCTTGGCTGCGGCTTTGCCTCTGGTAGCACGGCTTTGCGCTTCAAAGGTGTTGACTGGCATCCGTTTGATGTAGCCTTGCTCTGTAACCAGAATTATCGCTTTTTCATTGGCAATGAGGTCGCGATCATCTAATTCCCCTTCCCCTGGTAAGATCACCGTGCGGCGGGGTGTGGCAAAGTTAGTTTTCAGTTGCGCGACTTCGGTTTCAATGATTTCTAGCACTCTCTCCCGGCGTGCCAAAATATCTTGTAAGTCGGTAATCTTCGTTTGTAATTCGTCGTGTTCCAAACGAATTTTGTCTGCTTCTAAGGCAGTCAACCGCCGCAATTGCATCTGTAAAATTGCATCTGCTTGCACTTCCGAGAGTCCGTAATTTGTGATTAATTCGCCTTTGGCTGTAGGCGCATCGGGCGCATGGCGAATCAAGACAATAATTGGATCTAACTGGGATAGGGCAATCAACAATCCTTGCAGGAGATGATCGCGTTCTTCGGCTTTCCGCAGTTCGTAACGGGTACGTCTGGCAATGGATTCGATGCGGAAATCTAAGAAGACGGTTAGGAACTGCTTGAGGGTGAGTACTTGGGGTTCGCTATTCACCAACGCCAGCATATTCGCGCCGAAGTTGGCTTGCAGTGGCGTTTGCTTGTAGAGGTTGTTTAGAACGACGCGGGGGTAAGCATCACGCTTGAGTTCGATGACAACTCGCATCCCGTCGCGATCGCTTTCATCCCGGATATCTGCGATGCCCTCTAGCCGTTTTTCGTTCACCATTTCAGCGATTTTTTCAATCAGCGCCGCTTTATTGGTTTGATAGGGCAATTCGGTGATGATAATTGCTTCTCTATCTGGCCGTCCCCGTTGTTCAACGGTTTCAATGTTAGCGACACCACGCATGGTAATAGAACCACGCCCGGTAGTGTAAGCTTCTCGAATGGCAGATGTCCCCAAAATTTGCGCCCCAGTTGGAAAGTCTGGGCCGTGGACATACTGCATTAATTCGAGATCGGTGATTTCGGGATTGTGGATTACAGCCACCAAAGCATCAATCAATTCGCCCAAATTGTGGGGCGGAATGTTGGTTGCCATACCCACGGCAATCCCAGAGGAGCCGTTGAGCAATAATTGGGGAATCCGCGCTGGTAAAACTGTCGGTTCTTGTTGGGAACCGTCGAAGTTATCGGCAAAATCTACGGTTTCATACTCAATATCGTGTAGTAGCCCAGCGCTAGTTAAAGCTTGTAAGCGGCATTCTGTGTACCGCATGGCGGCTGGCGGATCATTGTCTACCGAACCGAAGTTACCATGTCCGTTAACTAGGGGCGATCGCATGGAAAAATCCTGCGCCATCCGCACCAAGGCATCGTATACTGCTGTGTCGCCGTGGGGGTGATATTTACCCAACACTTCCCCCACTACACGGGCGCATTTCTTAAAGGGGCGATCGTGGAGCAGACCTAGCTCGTGCATTGCGTAGAGAATGCGGCGATGCACAGGTTTGAGTCCATCCCTGGCATCTGGCAACGCCCGACCCACTATCACGCTCATGGCGTATTCCAGATAAGACTGCGACATTTCGGTTCGCAAATCTATCGGGATAATCCTCTCCTGTGAGGTTGTCATAACCTAAAAATCTCCAAAAATCGTAGATTTTAGCTTGTTTACTCAACAAAGCGCAAAATTATTCTAAATTGCTCTTGAATAATTGCCATAATTTGATATAATTCTAGCATAATATTGCCGTTTTTTGCCTAGGCAGCTAATCCAAAATCTCTAGTGAAAGAAGATATAATAACTTACATTTGGGAAGCTTTTAGCTATTTAACAAGAGCAGTGAAATAAAAGGTTGATTAGCGCAAATTCGCCTAACTTGAAACATGACAGAGTAAAGTTAAGAAAACAATCTAAAATTGGCTTTATCAACTCTTACTTTGATGACTGTTATTTACTAGAATTCTTGGTTACTCAAGTCTGAAAAATAAAAGCGAGTTGATAATTTCTACTTAAAGAAATAGCCAAATTGGAAAAAGGCTACCAAGACGCAATTAAAGGCAGACTTGTAGCAATTCGTATTTATGATCGATAAAATATTTTGAAGTAAAGGAGAGGAAATTTTGGCAGCAGTCCGAGTCCGCCAGCATGTTAATCCACTTGCTAACAAGTATCAAACACCAGCAACTCCCCTTGAGTGGGAAAAAATTTATGCAAAGCCAAATCAACCACTACATTTAGATATTGGCTGCGCTAAAGGACAGTTTTTATTAAATATGGCCCAAATAGAACCCAACTGGAATTATCTCGGCTTAGAAATTCGAGAACCGTTGGTAAAAGAGGCGAATAAGTTACGTTCGGAGTTGGCTTTAACAAATCTGCACTACTTATTTTGCAATGTGAATAACTCATTGCGATCGCTATTATCTTCCCTTCCTCCAGGAAGTTTACAGCGCGTTACAATTCAATTTCCCGATCCTTGGTTTAAAACCCGCCATGCTAAACGCCGTGTGGTACAACCAGAACTGGTGGCGGAGTTAGCTAGTTATTTGGCGGTTGGTGGGGTTGTGTTTGTGCAATCAGATATGGAATTTATCGCGGTGGAAATGCGCGATCGCTTCGCCGCCCACCCAGCTTATCAGAAAGTGGGTGCAGAAGAATGGTTAGCCGAAAATCCGCTACCAGTGCCCACAGAACGAGAAATAGGCACACAAAAAAAGGGTGAACCTGTCTATCGTGCTTTGTTTGAAAGGGTAATAACTACAGATTAGAGATGTTATTATCATCAATAGCCTAATACCCTATACCCCTTTAAATCCAAGAGTTGAACCACATTCGCAGTTTATAACCGTCAGGGGAGAGGGGTAAACCCAGATAAATAGGCATCCAGAAAATAAAAGCAGCCAGAATGATAAAAGTAATGGTGACACCTAACGCCCGGAGTTGTTGATAATAGCTGCGAAGACACTGATCGACAAACCAAGCGATCGCTAAAAATACAAATACGACTGCACACATATAATGGTATATGAAAACGCACCTCGTAACTTTTACCCAAGGTGCTAAGTTAGCAGTATAATTTATAACTAAATACAAGCCAATCCAAGTATCAATACTAAGAGTTGCAGGTACTAAAAAACGCTTTTCTTTCACCCAAGGAATTACGGCTTGTGACACCAGCATTCCTACTAAAAACAACATAGCAGCAACACCAAACCACCACAAAAAGGGATTGCCCATTGCATGGACATCATAAATAACTTGTCCAGCACCAGCAGGTAAAGGTGGCCCCATGACAGGTAATGGTTCAGTGATGCTTTTAGCTGTTTGATAATAATATGCCATTGGTCGAGTCATCAAAGGCCATTTGTACCAGGCAGCACAATAAGGATGTACATCCGAACTATTACCACCTAAATGCAAGTGAAACTTCAAAATTTGCTGATGTACTGCAATAAATCCATAAGTTTTATCTAGCTGAAGGTGAGGAATCCAGATGATGCTATAGATAAAAGCTGGGATTATTCCTAGATAAAATAACATCTGGAAAATATTTAGCTGAGTCAAGTTTTGTAGTGGTGATTCAGATGAGGGAGATGGTATAAATGGTGGAGAATAAGTACTAATTCCTACCTCTTGGCTCCTGAATTCTGCCGACGCTTGCGGACTCGCTACCGCTTTGCTATCCTGGCTCCTACCTTCTTCCGACGCTCGCGGACTCGCTAACGCTGCGCTATCCTGCCTCCTGCCTCCTGCCTCCTCCAATGAGGGGGATTTAAAAAAGAGTTTGGCGTTAGCAAAAGAATACGTTCCCTGAATTACCCAAGCTACTATCCAAACAAGATAAGCACCTGATAGGAACCATAAACCGTTCCACTTAGTACCGACTGACGCACCAAAAGCAATGCCAGCAAAAATTAACCAAAATGAACGTCGCCTATTTTGCTTATCTAATGCTAATAATAAAAACCAGTGTCCTAATAAACCAAAGATGACAATATAAATATTACTTAAAGCATAACGAGATTCAACTAGAAAAATGCCATCACAAGCTGTAAATAAACCAGCAAGCAAAGCAAAGCTACGACGATAACTCAATTGATAAGCGATCGCAGCCACAACTAAAGGGATAAATGATCCAGTAAGCGCATTGAACCACCGATAAGTCCAAGGCGATCGCATTGAACCCGTTAGCCCATTTACTGTATCGTGCCAAAAAGGAATGTGACTGCCAAGCCAAATGCCGATGCCAATCATATATTGGCTTAACGGCGGATGAGCATTAAAAAATGGTGTGTGCGTGAGGTAATTATTACCAAATTTGGCAAAGTAAACTTCATCAAATACCAGAGTATTGAATCGCTCCAATCCCCAAAACCTCAAGGCGAGTGAGAGGATAAATATACCCAACAGCCCAATTCGGAACCATTTTTTAGCCATTTGTCATTTGTCATTTGTCATTGGGCATTGATAAATAATCAATAAATAGTTTAGTTTTTCTTCCCCTGCTTCCCCTGCTCCCCTACTCCCTACTACTACTACTCCCCCTCTACTCTTCAGGTGCATCTAGTTTAAACAGGAGTAGTTCAATACCGTAATACTTGTTTGTTCGCCCGACTGGTTTCATACCCAATCGTTCTGTTACACGGATTGAAGCATGATTTTCTGGCTTTACTACAGCATAAATCACTGGCAAGTTCAAAACACTAAATCCGTAGTTGAGCATAGCTTGTCCTGCTTCTGTTGCATACCCTTTACCCCAAGAAACTCGCCGTAAGTGCCAGCCTATCTCATAATCTTGAGTAGGTAAACGATCTTTGTCGGGCAATTGTTCCAGAAGAATAGTTCCCACAATTGTTGTAGTTTCCTTTTCGACAATTGCCCAAGATCCATTACCATTGTCGTCAATTAAGCGTAGACGCTGTGACTCAACACTTGTGACGCGAGAGCCGAGAAAGTGCGTAACTTCAGGGTCATTATAAATTACAAAGGCTTCCTCGGCATCGCGTTCGGGTATCCAACTGCGAATAATCAAACGTTCGGTTTCCAAAAGATTTGCCATCTTGCTTTTGACTAAACTAAATACCCATTCTGCAAAATACTAAGATACTTATGGTTGAGCAGTCAAAAGTTTTGTAGACAATTACACAAACAAAATATGGCGATCGCTATATTACAGGCAGTGATCCAGAAGTTCAACTACTGTTGGTTATGCGATGCCTGCGGCGGTAAACCACGCAAATTCTGAGTCTTTCCGCAGTTCTTCAGACCGGAATCCCAATACAATCCGATCCTTTGCTATCCCTGCTCAACTTTTGCCACTTCCAGCATTGTCTTTAAAACTGAATCTGGATTGAGACTAATTGAGTCAATTCCTTGTTCAACTAAAAACTGGGCAAATTCTGGATAGTCGCTGGGTGCTTGTCCACAAATGCCGATTTTGCGATCGCATTTTTTTGCCGCTTCTATGGCCATTTTTACCATTCGTTTGACAGCTGGGCTACGTTCATCAAACAATCTTGCTACCAACGCCGAATCCCTATCTATCCCTAGTGTCAGTTGAGTTAAATCATTTGAACCAATGGAGAAACCATCAAATACCTCAGCAAATTCTTCAGCCAGAATCACATTACTGGGCAACTCACACATCACATAAACCTGCAAGCCGTTAACACCCTGCTTTAAACCATTTTTTGCCATCTCTGCCAAAACCAACCGCCCTTCATCAGGAGTACGACAAAAAGGAATCATCGGGATAACGTTCGTTAAACCCATCTCTTCCCGTACTCGTTTGAGGGCATGACATTCTAAAGCAAAAGCTTCTCTGTAGCCTTCATCATAATAACGTGCCGCTCCTCGCCAACCTAGCATTGGGTTTTCTTCATGGGGTTCAAACTGCCGCCCACCTAACAAATTCGCATATTCATTACTTTTGAAATCTGACATTCGCACAATCACTGGTTTAGGATAAAATGCTGCGGCAATTCTACCAATGCCTTGAGCTAATTTATCTACAAAATATTGTGGTTTATCATCATAAAGTGAGGTAATTTCAGCAATTTTATCTTTTGCAAATTCATCTTTTAATAATTCATAATGAATCAACGCCATTGGATGAATTTGGATTTGGTTAGCAATGATAAATTCTGTTCTTGCTAAACCTACGCCATCGTTAGGAATTGCCGATAAACTTAATGCTTCTTGGGGATTACCCACATTCATTAAAATTTTAGTATGGGTGCGCGGTAAGTTCTCTAAAGCAACTTCTTCTACTTCAAAAGGTAATAAACCTGCATAAACTTTTCCTTCTTCCCCTTCAGCGCAAGAAATTGTTACTTCTTGACCAGGTTTTAAAATTTCTGTAGCATTGCCACATCCCACGATCGCAGGTACACCCAATTCTCGCGCAATGATTGCTGCATGGCATGTTCTACCACCAGAGTTGGTGACAATTGCACTGGCGCGTTTCATAATTGGTTCCCAATCGGGATCGGTTCTTTCTGTCACCAAAACTTCCCCAACTTGAAACTGTTCGAGTTTCTGAACATCTAAAATGAGGCGGGCTTTCCCTTGACTAATAGCTTCTCCAATTGCACTTCCTGTAACTAGAGGAATAGGTGATTGGGAATCATGGAGTGAGGAGTGGGAAGATTTTTCCCTATTTCCCAACATCAGCCGATAACTCCGTAGCACATTTCCTGTCTTCTGCGACTGGACGGTTTCGGGACGCGCTTGCACAATAAAAAGTTGGTTAGTAATGCCATCTTTTGCCCATTCGATATCCATTGGAGTTGATATACCGTGGACTTGAGAATAATGATCTTCAATTAAACACGCCCAAATTCCTAGCTGTAAAATCTCTTCATCACTCAGGGCAAATTTACCTCTTTCGCTGGGGGAAACCGAAACATTTTTTGTAAATTTGGAGCCGTCATCATAAATCATTTTCAGTTCTTTACTGCCCAATTTTTTATCGATAATCGGGCGGAAACCAGCTTTTAAAGTTGGTTTAAAAACATAGTATTCATCGGGATTTACAGACCCCTGGACAACATTTTCACCTAAACCGTAGGCGGCTGTAATTAGTGCCGCATCCTTAAATCCAGTTTCTGTGTCAATAGAGAACATCACCCCAGAGGTTGCTAAGTCAGAGCGCACCATTTTTTGCACGCCCACAGCCAGAGCAATGCTAAAGTGGTCAAAACCCTTGGTGTGGCGATAAGAAATAGCGCGATCGGTAAATATGGAAGCAAAGCATTTGTGACAAGCTGCTAAAACTCCTTCGACACCAACAACGTTGAGGTAAGTTTCTTGCTGTCCGGCAAAACTAGCATCGGGAAGGTCTTCGGCGGTGGCGCTAGAACGGACTGCAACATCTGTCTCTGTATGGTATATTTCACAAAGACTTTGGTAGGCTGTAGCGATCGCCTCTCGCAATGCTACAGGAAATGGGGTGTGGATTAATAGCGATCGCGCTTTTTTCCCCCGTTCTCGTAAATTTTTGACATCCTCAACATCCAAGTCAGCAAAGAGTTTGCGTAGCTTTGCTTCTAAACCTGCTGATTTGATGAAATGACGATAGGCGTAAGCAGTAGTGGCGAATCCGGTAGGAACGTTAATCCCTTTGGGCGTTAGCTGTTGAATCATTTCGCCCAGTGAGGCATTTTTACCACCAACTAACGGGATATCAGCAATTCCAACCTCATCAAACCACAAGATGAGCGATCGCTCTTGAGCAGATGGAGATAAATTGCTTTTAGATATTGTAGTCATAATTACCTTTTAAATTTATACTCAATTTGTAAGTGTGTAACCGTTAGTATATTTTTCCCATCTTTAATTTTAGATTTTTCATTCTGTCGTGTAACTTTAAATTTGGCGATTAAATACAACGTTATAGTCAATAAAAATTAACAATTATTCAAGTTATAGTTGTATCAAAATACTGGATGCAATACACAATGGCGCAATTAGAACGACTGTTGAAAATGGCAGAAGATGAGTTAACTGAGTACAGTACTGATGCTCGCAAAATAGAAAAACTACGCCGGAAAATAGGTTTATCAGTCTCGGCAGCCGAACAACGACAAGTCAAAGAAGCATTATTAGTTAATAAGCAATCTTCTAATATAGTTACTCAAATTGTGGAAGAGCAAAGACAAACAGTAGCCTTACCATTTTGGGGAATTGCTGGATTGGGTTTGTTATTCGGAATTTCTTTAAATCAACCTTTTTGTTTGTTAGCCGCTATAGTTGGTACTGTATCAGCTTACAGAATTCAAAAATGGGGTTGGCAATTGCAGGCAAGGAGTCTATTGTTACAAACATTGGAAGATATTGAAGTGCGTATTGCCCAACCTAAATAGATACACTTTATAAATAAATTATTTATATACGTTTGTATTTTAATATACAATGCAATCGGCTTTTTACTCGATTAACACCTCGTAAGTATTTAACAATTCCTTTGGGATCACCATAACAAAAAAAATTAGATATTGGATTTGATTCAGGTATTTATGATCCTGATTTACGTGCAATAAATGCTACATGCCCCTTCGGCAGAAGGTATTGCCCATAACTACGAGTTGTTTCAACTTGGAAGCCAACGCCAGAGAGTTCACTTGCAATAGCTGTTGCTTCGTATAATCGCATGTGGTGTACTTCGTCAGATCGTCTGTAGTGTTCCCCCATCTTACGGAAGTTGATAATTCGGCGTGTCAAAATCATTTGTTCTCGATCTTCCGATTTTTCAACTAATACTACCCAGCTTTCTCCTTCAGTGAAACCCTTAGTTGTAGTACCTTGTGCAACTTGTCCTTTTTCGGCAATGTCGAAGATGAATACACCCCCAGGAGTTAAGGCATTATATATGCGCCAGAAAAGTTGAACAAGAATTTGGCGATCGTTGTCTCGATCAAACAGGTAGCTGATACATTCACTAATAGAGGTGACAGCATTGCATGGCGGAATATCTGTTTTGAATAGTGAATCGATCCGAAATTCAGCATCTGGCACTCTTGTTCGTGCAATATTAATCATCGACTCAGAAATATCAACTCCGAGAACACGATAATGAGCCTTAGTGAGTTCTTCTGCCCATAACCCGCTACCACAACCCAAGTCAACCACTAATCCATCATGTATTTTGTTTTGAGCGAGGATTTCTAAAATGCCAGGAGCAGATTTAAGAGCGAAGTCACGGAAACCATCATCATGAATAAATGCAAGGTCTTCTTTGTACCATTCATTCATATTGCTTAGAGGCTATTTATAAATATTTTAGGGTTAAATACTTATTACGTACTTTTATCTATTACACTATTTTAGCCTTGCCACGCCAGTAGGGTGCGTTACGCGCTGCTTTAACGCACCTAAAAATATGGTGCGTTACGGCTAAATTAGACTTTCTCAAACCTTAAAATTCCTAAACAGCCGTAACACACCCTACTTAATATTTACTTTATAAATAGGCTCTTATTGCCTCTTCACAGAAATTGTGTAACTAGGTAGATGTGAGGCATCTGTTTGAGTTTTTACAAGTCGCCAGTCATTATCTATATATAAATGCTGAAACACTTGAGAAGGTGCTAAGGATGTTTGTTTTAAATAATTTGTATAATTTATGTCTATATTTTCTAATTCGAGAGCTTTCGATAAAGCCAATTTTGACGCATTCAGTTTGACTTTAGTGTTAAGCACATCAGTAAACCAGGTATAGACTGATTCTAGATTTAGAGGGATTTCTCTATTTTTAAAAGCCTGAAATCTATCAATGTTTTGAAGATACCATTTGCCATTTTGAACTCCATATTTTTGGATTACCATGAAATCATAAGCTGGTAATTTTGAGTGAAAAGTATGGGATAAATACGGCTCTTTTCCCATTATATAGCGAGCGACACTGGCACAGTAACCATCATGCTGGAAAATTTGAAAAGACTGTTCTTGTATTCTTTTCGGTAAACTTTCATGAAATGAAATGGTAGACCATATTGGTGTCCAAACACCCACCAAAAGCCGTAATTGTTCCGTAACACTGAAAACAGGATTGTGTTGGCTTAATTTTATAAAATAGGGAAGTAATTCAGTTTTGTAAAATTTAATCTCGTCATTTGAAGTTCCTGATTTTTGCCCTTGAACTCGTGCCAAAATCTCATTTTTAAATTTTACTTTTTTGGGAGCGCTTAATTGATTTTTTAGCAAGAGTTCAAACATCACCATTTACCTTGTTCTCATTTTTTTAGATGACTTGGTAAGAATTAAAACTGGTGATTTTAGTACTTATACAGGTATCATCTATTCTTTTACCCTGTAAGAGGTAGAGCTTTTTAGCTCCTGCCTTTGACAGTTATAAGGTGTTTATGTGCCTGATACTATCTACTCCTACTCACAAAATGGTGTGATCTAGATCACTGGAAACTAAAATATATTGAAAAAGTATGTAGAAATTAGACTATTACATATATATGACGTGTAGCAGCTGACCATCTGAAATTTCTATGATTCTCTTCCCGATGCCTAGATATCACGCCATTTTACAGTGACTTCTTTCACAATTACCCAACGGTAATTTACAAGTAACGCACAAAAAAATAGCCAACTTGATATGTTACGTTGACGCTAACGATCCTACAATTGACCTGCAACTAATTTTCCAAAATGAATCTAGCAATTACTCCTTTTATTACTTTTTTTATTTTGTTGTTTGCATGGGGAACGGCAACTGCTGATATCTCGTTCTAAGGTAAATTTATTTTTGTCTTGGGGCTCACCATGTAATTGGTTAGGCGTGTAACCTAAATTCTCGATCCAAGTTACAAATTTATCTTTATATGGGTCATTTGCTGTCGATTTGTGTCCATTTCGTGATTTAGACGATAGTCAATACTGCTCGGTTAAGGGAAAATAGATAGTGGAATAAATCATAATTTGTTCGCGTGTGGCTTACGAGAACAAAA
>NZ_JACKZS010000153.1 GCF_014222285.1 Nostoc sp. UCD121 | reverse complement strand
ATTAAAAAACTATCTTATATCACTGCACCAGAACCAGATTATACTATTTATCCAGATTTACCTAATAATACTGTATCTGAGCTAAATCAAAATCCCTTCATTCCACTTACTGCCAAAGTAGATGAAAATTATCTATTCTTTGACCGAGAGCGCGAAATCCGGCGAGTATTTGAGGTACTGAATAGCGGTAGTAGTATCGTTTTAATTGGGGAAGAGGGAATAGGCAAATCTTCGCTGCTATGGATGATTAACCAACAGGCTAAAAATTTTCTCAAAACTGAACGTCAGCCAGTTTTCTTAGACCTGAATTTACTTCATAATGAAAGCCAATTTTATAGTGAATTGTGCCACGAGATTGGTATACCTGACAGTAAAGACTATCAGTTAACCCGCAATTTGCGAAGTTGTAAAATACTACTGGCTATAGACAATGTAGGAAAACTTACAAGCGAAGGTTTTACTCGCAACATAAGGGATTATTTGCGCGGTTTAGCCGAAGGAAGTAATGCTCCGTTGAAGCTGATTTTAGCTGCCACCGAACCCCTGAACAACCTTTTTAAGGATAGTCAGGAGCAAGGTAATACTTCTCCGTTGGCAGGTATTTGCCAAGAGGAACACATTCATCCTTGGGATGCAGCTACTATGCGTGCTTTTATTACCAACCGTTTGGCTAGAACTTCTGTGAGTTTTACTGCAGAAGAAATCATTCAACTCATCCAAGAAAGTGGCGGACATCCCCGTAAACTCATGCAATTGTGTTATCAAACTTATTCGCGGTATGTGGAGAGTTTGCAATGAATGACACCGCTTTGACCTCTCCCCCAACCCCTCCCCTGCGAGGGGAGGGGAGCAAGATTACTCCTACTCCCCCTTCCCTCATAGGGAAGGGGGCTGGGGGGTTAGGTTCTTCACGGGCGAAGATGGAGGTTGAATAATGACCCCTGTACCCCGTCTAGACTTAGCGCCCAAGTTGAAGCGTCCCCTCTCGCTGTGGAACCCCTTAGATTATCTGCGCCTTTTGTATTGGGTGTTTTTCTTTCCGCAAGCTTTACGGTGGTATGTGGACAGATTCGGGGGTGGGTATATTCCAGAAGGGGAAATGAATTGGCGGAAGGGATGGGAATTATTGCGTCAAAATGCTATCCAACGTCAGTTACTTTTTCAAGGATTAGTTTTAACAGTAATTACACCTGTAGCTATAGGTTTAATTTTTCAGACTGCAAATGTTCCCATTAACTGGTTAGGCGTGGCGTTCGGTGTGGCGTTCGGTGTGGCGTTCGGCGTGGCGTTCGGCGTGGTGTTCGGCGTGGCGTTAGGTGTGGCGTTCGGCGTGGCGTTCGGCGTGGTGTTCGGCGTGGTGTTCGGCGTGGTGTTCGGCGTGGTGTTCGGCGTGGCGTTCGGCGTAGTGTTCAGCGTGGCGTTCGGCGTGGTGTTAGGTTTGGCGTTAGGTGTGGCGTTAGGTTTGGCGTTAGGTGTGGCGTTAGGTTTGGCGTTAGGTGTGGCGTTCGAGATGGCGTTCGACATATCGTTCGACATGGTGGGAGGCGTGATGTTTGGCGTGATGTTCGGCGTGATGTTCGGCGTGGCGGGAGGCGTGGCTGTGGCGGGAAACGTGGTGTCCCCGGAGGCGTTACGCATGGCGTTAGGCGTGGCGGGACGCATGGCGTTAGGCGTGGGGGTACTGGGTCCACTAACCTGGTTTATTGGCTCACCTTTAAACTTGCGAATCATCCAAAACGGTAGTTGGCTACTTCCCCGCATCACTCCGCTTCCCCTCCCTAATCTTGTCTGGCGCTTGGAAAATTGGTTGCAAAATGATTGGGAAACAGGTTTACATAATACTAATGAACTGCTGGCATATACTCTACAATTCATTCCTGTTGTCCAAGCAATCAATAGAGTACTTGCCAAAATCCCCTCAGAGCAACTTATTTGGACTGTCTCTCGACTGGCGACAAATCCTTTTGATTGGAATATAGTACGTTTTGCTTCAGCTTCTCTAGATGAAACCCTAAAGTCAAGGTTTATCAGAAATTTGTTGCCCTTCTACTTTTTCTTTCCTCGTTCTTGGCGAGAAGGTTTACAGGCTCGCCTTAACACAGACACTCGTTTAAATACTCCTGCCCGTGCTGCTGCTGCTGGTTTCTGGCATTTGCATGAAAAAGAATCAGCCAGTGCAATAGAGGCTTTTGCTGTAGTGCGTTCTCTACTTTACGGTCAGGAAATGTTTATCCTTGCCCAAACTTTAACAGCGTTTCAGAAAGCTGAAAACCCAGTCTCTATTGCTGCTATCCAAGTTCCTCCTTTTCCACAGGAACCGCTTTTATGTCCAGTTGCCTGGAAAGTCCTAGCTAATCTGCATCGAGTTGTTGAAGATGTCCAGTTTGTTAATCGCAGTGTCTCACGTTCAGCCAGGTCTTTAGCTCTCAATCGAGCATTAGGCGAACTGACAAAAATCCTAAATCAAGCCGACACCTTGCCACAAGCAGAGCAAGGATTAATCATAGATATCGCTGAAACTTGGAAAAAAAGCCTTTTACAAATCACTGGTGAAGTGGGAGAGATTTCCATCACCAAGCCTGTGATTAATCCCTATGTTGTAGGCGACCCCGTTCAAGGTCATCTCTTTGTTGGGCGAGAAGATATCATCAGACAGTTAGAAGAACTCTGGATAATGAGTAATCAACTCCAGTCTGTAGTTCTGTATGGTCACAGGCGGATGGGTAAAACCTCTATTCTGCTTAACGCTGCTAACTGTTTAGGCTCACAAATACAGCTAGCTTATGTCAACTTGCTACGTTTGGGAGATAGCCCCCAAGGTGTGGGTGAAGTACTAATGGCAATTTGTGATGAAATTTCTCAAACTGTAAAACTTCCAGCACCGACTGACACTGATTTACTAAATCTTCCCTACCGGACTTTTGAACGCTATTTAAAACAGGTTGAAACACAGCTAGATGGTGGGTTAATTATCGCCTTAGACGAATTCGAGAAAATTGAAGATTTAATTGAAGCGAACAAAATTCCTATCGACTTTATGGGTTTTCTGCGCGGTTTGGTGCAAATGAGTTCTAAAATCGCCTTTGCTTTTGCTGGTTTACACACTTTAGAAGAGATGACAGCAGATTATTTTCAACCCTTCTTTGCCAGTGTTATTCCTATTCATGTTGGCTTTCAAGAACGTGCAGCTACTCGCCAAATTCTCGCTAACCCAGATAATGAAGACTTCCTCCTCGACTACATCCCCGAAGCTTTAGATGAAATTTATGCTTTGACACACGGCCAACCATATTTAGTGCAACTGCTGGGTTTTCAGCTAGTGCGCGGCTACAATGACTTTGTTTTTGAGCAAGGGCGATCGCGTGACCCAGTTTTCACTGTAGAAGATGTGGAAGCAGTTATCAATGACTCTGAGTTTTTCAAGCGGGGACGCTACTACTTTGATGGGGTTTGGGGTCAGGCGGCGCGGGGTGCTGAGGGTCAACAAGCAATTCTACAAGTGCTTGCACCTCACCCAGAAGGGCTAAGTCTGGATGCCTTAGCTCAGTCTACAGGTATGAATGATGCTACTTTACAGGAAGCGCTGAATACTCTGAACCGTCATGATGTAGTTGAGGAAACTCAAGGAAACTGGCGGATTATGGTAGAACTTTTTCGCCGTTGGGTTTTGCAGCAGTAGAGTACAAGCGATCGCATTTGCTATTTCAGCGATCGCATTTGTTACTTCGGGGTTCGCATTTGCTATTTCAGCGATCGCATTTGCTACTTCGGGATTCGCATTTGTTACTTCGGCGATCGCATTTGCTAATTCGGAGTTCGCATTTGCTACTTCAGCGATCGCATTTGTTACTTTAGCGACTCCATTTGTTATTTCAGTGACAGCATTTACTATTATTGAGGGCTTATCTTCTTAAACTCCGAGGGTCGAGTGCATCTCTCAGCCCATCACCGAGTAAGTTGAATGCTAACACTGTGAGAATAATCAGCACAGCCGGCGGCCAAATTAACCAAGGTTGCAGTACCAAAATGGAAGCATTGCTAGCCAGAGAAAGCATATTGCCCCAAGAGGGGTCTGGTTGTTGAATTCCCAAGCCGATGAGACTTAGTATTGCTTCTGCACCAATAAAGCTGGGAATTGCAAGAGTAGCGGAGATAACTACATAACTAGCCGTTTGCGGCAAGACGTGGCGGAGGATTATATAAAGTGGGTTTGCGCCCATCGCGCGTGATGCTTGGACAAATTCTCGCTCTTTAATTGATAGTACCTGTCCCCGAATAACCCGTGCTAAACCAGCCCAGCTAATAACCGAAGTAATTACCACAATCAGCAAAAAGCGCTGGGTACTGCTTAAACCAGGTGGTAAGACTGCTCCCAAAGTCACCAAAAGATAAATACTAGGGAAAGTCATTAGCACTTCTGCCAAGCGCATAATAACGCTATCAGTCACACCGCCGAAATAGCCCGAAATTCCACCGATGAGCAAACCAAGGGGATAGGTAATGATAATGCCAAAAATCCCGATAAACAGACTGATGCGACCGCCATGTAAGAGGCGACTAAATTGGTCGCGGCTTTGGTCATCAGTACCTAAGATATTGACTTTTGCGTCAGTTGTTGTGCCAAATAAATGCCAATTTAAGGGAATACCAGGAAAGATTGTGACTTCATCCCACTTGGGGGGTAGTGGCAAACTCATCTGCAACAATCGGTATTCTGGCCCGGAAACAAATAGACGCACAGGTGATGGCTTTTTGAAGTCTACAATGAGTTGGCGATCGCCTGTTTCTAAATTTGTGTCTCCCTGAGTTGTGGGATAAACATGGGGCCCGATAAACTGTCCTGATTGAGAAACCCAGTGTATCTTAGTTGGTGGCAGCAGTGAACCATTAGGCTGTGAGGCATAAGGGTCATAAGGAGCCACGAAATCTGCTGCAATTACTGCTATGTAGAAAATTAACAGCAAAATTGCCCCAAATTGTGCCAAAGGATTTTTCTTTAGTCGTCGCCACCAATCCATAGTAGTTAGGAGTAATAAGTTATGAGTTTATGAGTTATTAAAGTTTTATCTTAATTCATAACTCATGATTAATAATTATTAACTCCTAACTCTTAACTCCTAACTCTCAACTCCCCACTCCTAACTTCTCTAAATACTTCTGCTGTTCTTGCTGTTGTTTTTCGTGTTCTACAACAAACACGTTTGAGTAGAGATTAGCGAGAATTTGTTTGCCCTGTTGTGTCAATGATAGGTAATGCAGCCCCTCTTGGATATAGGGATAGACACCATTCCAGTAAAACTTAGCGTAGTTATTCCGTAAATCGGCAGGGGTTTTATAGCCCAAAACTTTATTTACACCAGTTTCTTCAAACTCGTAAAATAAAGAAGTAATTTTTTTCAGATAACGTGGGTCGCTTAGTTGACCAATCAAATCAGCAGCCCGGACTAACCCGGCAAAGCACTTTGTATCTTGATGATCTTCTGCCGCAGGCACGGGAAATCGTGTTAGTTCAATATTGCTCTTAATTGCCTCAGCATCTATTAACTTGTGACCTCCAAAACGCTCATCAATAAAAAGCTTGGCTCTATCAACATGATATGGCGTGAGACTGGCATCAGAAGCGCCAGGAGCTACAGAAACCATTTTGCCATTTTTACCTGTGGAATATAAGCCTACTGCTTCTTGGTCTAGTCGGCAAACTCCCTTAACGTAGCCAATATCATGGCTCACTAAGGAAATAATACAATGCAACCAGTCTTCACTGGAAACACCGCCTTCTCTGATGTGTTTGCCACGTAAGATTTCTTGCCCCACAAGGGTGACAAGAACTGTGTGTTCAACGTTGTGATAAAGGGCATCGCTATTGGCAATGTTTTCCAAAGCCATGTTACCAGCCCAGGCGATAATGTCCTGATAATCATTTTTGAAGCAGCCATAAGTGCGACGGTAGCCTTCTCGAATTTCATTTACAAAGGCATCAATTAAAATTTCAGTGGCATTGAACATATCTGGTGACTCTGGTAAATATCAATTATTTATTGATTTGATTGATTGATTTCAAAATTCCACTATCAGGATCGCCCTGGCTGGAATTTAGGGTAATGGAGTTTGCTCATTTGTAACTCACGTGTAGCTGTAGACGCTAGCTTGAACTATCCCTGGATGTACGACTTCCTGACAAGACAAAGGCTTTAAAAGAATTATGATTTGCGTAGATAAAAGCTTTTGCTGGTTTAATAAAATACATTGGCAGTTCAGATTTTAATTAAATAATTCTAGATTAGCTTTATCAGTTTTTCATATATAAGCATTGGTTGACGGTGATCTAAATGGATATATTGTGTGATTTAGAGTAGCTAGATGAGATGAAATAATTTCTTGTATCATAATCTACAGAAAGGCTTCAAGTATTTGATAACAGTAATTTTTCTTAGCAAAGAAGTTCTATTATATACGGTTGCAAATAAAAGACATTTACTATGAAATGCGTCATAGTTGATGGGAAGTAAATAAATTTCAAGTTTTCTTAAGAAAATACCAAGATTGGTATGCGTAGACAGAAAGTGGAGGTCGGACTGTGAGCGATGAAAGTGTTTCAGAAATCGAGGTGAAAGAAGCTATAACCTCTGAGGATGCTAACTTTTTGAGCAAATCAGAGCAAAAACCAACTAGGGCATGGTTGAAGCCATTATTTTTGGGTGCTGGTTTAGGAATTGCGATCGCCTTTGGTGGAATGAGTGTATTAAGTCATCTTCCATCCCGTCAACAAAGCGCGGTAGCGGATAAAAAAATTAACCCATCAATGACAGTTACCATCGCCACAGTAGAGGCCGCCCGTGTTGTGCGTACTCTTAAAACTACTGGAACTGTTGCAGCACGTGATTTAATTCCGGTGTTACCACAGACAAATGGCTTACAAATCAAAAGCATCCCTGAAGATGTGAAAGAAGGGGTTTTTATCAAAAAAGGTCAAGTTTTGGCGGTGTTGGATGGTTCCATACTGCAAAGCCAAATTAGCCAAGCAAAGGCAGATGTAGAATCAAAACAAGCCGATGTAGAATCCAAGCAGGCAGATTTAGCATCCAAGCAGGCAGATTTGGCATCAAATAAAGCCATAGTCCAGCAAAAACAAGCAGATTTAGCTCAAGCAAAGGCAAAGCTAGAAGAAGCCGCCAAAAATTATCAGCGCTATCAACAACTAGCTGATTCTGGAACCATTAGTAAGCAAGAACTTGATACTCGTTCCTACGCTGTAAAAACTGCCATACAAGTTGTGAATCTATCCCAAGAAAATCTGCGTAGTGCCCAGGCCAATATCGGCAGCGCCCAGGCTAATATTAGTAACGCTCAAGCTATTATCAACAAAGCCAAAGCTGATGTCCGCAGCAGTGCCGCTAGAGTGCAACAACTACAAACTCAGTTGGAACAAACCGTGGTGCGTGCGCCGGTTTCTGGAGTCATCGCGGAGAAATTGGCCAGAGTCGGTGATGTAACTGGTGTGCCGCCGCAAACGCAGGTGGGAACTGTGATTGGTGGCACACAAAAGCTATTTTCGATTATCCGAGATGAAAAGTTAGAACTTCAGGCGAAGGTTCCTGAAATTCAATTAAATCAGGTGAAAATTGGCGCATCTGTGCAAATTACTTCCGATGTCGATCAGCGCGTGCGATCGCAAGGACGAGTCAGAGAGATCCAACCACAGGTGAACGATCAAAGGCGAGAGGCTACAGTCAAAATTGATTTACCGCCAACAACTTTACTTAAACCAGGAATGTTTGCAAATGCTGCAATTACTACTAACTCAGGTATGGCGATGGTAGTGCCACAAAAAGCAGTCCAATCTCAAGCAGATGGAAGTGTAATTGTATTCACCTTATCAAGTGGAGATATAGTTCGCAGCCAGAAAATAGACTTAGAAAATCCTACAAACGGCGACAAAGTAGAAATCAAGAGTGGTTTGCAGTTAGGCGATCGCATCGTAGTTGATGGTGCAGGATATCTCAAAGATGGTGATAAGGTTCGAGTTGCAAAGTAAAAGGAAATGGGGAATGGGGAATAGACGCGATGTGCGACTTATTCTTAAAACCCCTCTCCAAACCTCTCCCCGAAACGGAGAGAGGCTTTGATTATTGCTCCCCTTCCCTTGTAGGGAAGGGGTTGGGGGTTAGGTCTGAGAGAAAGTTGCACACGGCGTAAACAGGGAATGGGGAATGGGAAAAATAACCAATGACAAATGACCAATGACAAATCCAAAATCTAAAATCTAAAATCTAAAATCTAAAATTTTCTCATGTCTTTTAATATCTCAGCTTGGTCGATTAAAAAACCTGTTCCTACGATAGTTTTATTTTTAATTTTGACGGTTGTGGGTTGGTTCTCCTTTTTATCCTTGGGGATTGATACTAACCCTAATATTGATGTCCCAACAGTTTCGATCAAAGTCACTCAACCAGGTGCAGGCCCAGCCGAACTAGAATCCCAAGTGACGAAAAAAATTGAAGATGCTGTTGCGGGGTTGGGCAATATCGATTTTATGATTTCCACCGTCAGCGATGGAAATTCTAATACGACAATCAATTTTGTTTTGGGTACAGATAGCGATCGCGCCACCAATGATGTCCGCAATGCGATCGCTCAAATTCGCCAAGATTTACCCCAAGAGATCAACGATCCCATTGTGGAACGTCTAGACTTTGCCGGCGGCCCGGTGATTACTTACGCGGTTAAATCAGATAAGCGTTCTGTAGAAGAATTAAGCAATATTGTCGATCAAACCATTAGCCGCGCCTTATTGGGAGTTCGTGGTGTCGCCCAAATTCAACGTGTGGGTGGAGTTGACCGAGAAATTCGCATTAACCTGAGTCCCAGCCGCTTACAATCTCTGGGTATCACCGCCACTCAGGTAAACGACCAAATCCGCGATTTAAACATTAACTTACCTGGCGGACGCGCCGAAGTCGGCGGTAGCGAACAAAGTATCCGTACATTAGGAAGTGCCGCCAGTGTGGATATTTTGAAAACTTACGAAATCCTCTTACCACAAGGCGGTTCTGTACCATTATCCAGTTTGGGAACTATTGAAGATAAATTTGGTGACGTGCGCCAAGCCGCCACCTTAAATAATCAACCTGTGGTAGCTTTCCAAGTGCTGCGTAGTACTGGCAGCGTTCTGGTGACAGTAGAACAAGGAATTAAAGCAGCAGTCAAAGAACTAGAAAAAACACTTCCCGCAGATGTCAAGCTAGATTTAATTTTTACTAGAGCCGATGTTGTTCGCCAATCATACCAAAGCACTATTGATGAATTAATTCAAGCTTCCGTGCTGGCTGTCATCGTTATTCTAGTATTTTTGCGGGACTGGCGAGCAACATTAATTACGGCTGTTGCCTTACCCTTGTCAATAATTCCCACCTTTGCAGTGCAGCAAGCCCTTGGTTACACCCTCAACAACATGACTTTGTTGGCATTAGCGCTGGCGGTGGGCAACTTGGTAGATGATGCCGTTGTGGAAATTGAAAACATGGAACGGCATATCGCTATGGGCAAATCAGCTTGGGATGCTGCTTTTGAATCTGCCGACGAAGTAGGATTAGCGGTAATCGCCAGTTCAGCAACCATTATTGCCGTGTTTATGCCCGTTGCTTTTATGGGTGGGATTCCGGGGCAATTTTTCCAACCATTTGGTGTTACCGTTGCCGTTTCCACAATCTTCTCAACTCTTGTTGCGCGGATGGTTACGCCGATGATGGGGGCGTATCTTTTAAAGGAAGAGGTGAGTAGAGAGGTAGGGGAGCATACTTCGACTGCGCTCAGTAAGCAGGGGAGCAGGGGAGCAGGGGGAGTAATAAGATTGTTTAATTTCAAGTTTGCACTCCCAAGTAGAAAGCAGGGAAACAGAACACTCAGAACTGAAAATCGTCGGGGGTTTCAACCTTATAGATCGTTACTACAATGGGCGTTACGCCATAGATTGACCACAATAGCGATCGCTTTAGCTTTCTTTCTTGCTAGTGTGATGCTGGTTCCTTTAATTCCCAAGGGTTTCGTTGATGATGGCGACTTTGGGATTTCTAACGTATCTATAGAATTACCTCCTGGTTCGACATTAGAAGACGTTAACAAGGTAGTCACACAAGCGACTGATATCATCCGGCAAAACCCAGTAGTTGAACGTGTACTAGCAACCGAAGAGATCAATTCTGCAAACCTGGCAATTAATCTCAAACCTAGAGAAGAACGAAATATTTCTCAAAAACAGTTTGAGGAACAAGTACGCCCTGCCTTTGAGCAAATACCAGGAGCTAGAATTAGTTTTCAAAGTCAGTCACCAGGCGACAGTCGGAAAGGTTTATCAATTGTTCTCAGAAGTGAAAATCCCGAAGCATTGAATCAAGCGGCTGATGCCCTAGAAAAGCAGATGCGATCGCTAGCAGGATTGGTAGAAGTGTCTTCAACTGCGAGTTTGGTTAAACCAGAGATTTTAGTAATTCCTAACCCACAACGGGCAGCAGATTTGGGAGTGACAGTACAAGCGATCGCTCGGACAGCTTCTCTTGCCACCATCGGCGATAATGAGGCCAACTTGGCAAAATTTAATTTAAGCGATCGGCAAATTCCGATTCGCGTGCAAATCGATCCGAAAGTCCGGGCTGACATTAACACAATCACAAATCTCCAAGTCCCCAATCAAAATGGCAAATTGATTCCCCTGGTGGCTGTTGCAGATATCCGTTTTGGTAGTGGCCCTGCAACCATCAACCGTTACGATCGCGCCCGTCAAGTTGCCGTAGAAGCCAATTTGCAAGGGATTTCTTTGGGAGAGGCTGTAGAAACAATCAACAAACTACCTGTAATGCAAAACTTACCGCCAGGGGTAGTACAACAACCCTCCGGTAGCGCCAAAATTATGCAAGAGATTTTTGGGCGTTTTGGTGGCGCGTTGGGGCTGGCATTAATGTGTATCTATGCGATTCTGGTGTTGCTGTATAACAACTTTCTTCATCCATTATCGATTATGGCGGCCTTGCCATTTTCTTTAGGCGGCGCACTGGTAGCCTTGATGGTTGCTCAAAAACCATTAGGGATATATGCCTTGATTGGTATCGTGTTGCTGTTGGGGATTGTCACCAAAAACTCGATTTTGTTGGTGGACTATACAATCATCAACATGCAGGAAGGCAAAACTCAGCGTCAGGCACTCGTAGAAGCTGGCGTGTCACGTCTGCGTCCAATTTTAATGACTTCTCTGGCAACCATCGCCGGTATTCTGCCCCTAGCGTTAGGAATTGGCGCGGGTTCTGAAGTTCGGCAACCAATGGGAATTGCCATTATGGGCGGTTTCACAACTTCCACTCTGTTGACACTGGTGGTAGTGCCAGTGATATTTAGCTACATTGACAACTTCCAAACTTGGATTATGGATAGATTGCGCTATGGCTTTGGTAAGAAACCATCGCGTTAATAAAAATAATAAAGACGCGATTTATCGCGTCTTCTTAAATATTGTGCGATCGCATTTACCAATGGGAATCATAACAAACAGATTTACCACAGTAAATAACCAATGCCTTACCAAAACATTACCGCCTCCCTTACCCCAGCAGATATCCAAGAAATTAAAGCAGCCTTTGCGACTATCCAAGCAAAGATGCCTTTTCTCGTTACCCTGAGTGCAGAAGAACGACGCAACTTATTTAAAATGGGTGATAAAAGACTAGCTTTTGTCAACAATAGCCTGATTGCTGCCCAATCTAACCGAGATATTTTACCAGCCAGCTTTGATTTAGAAGAATTTGTGCGGGATTATCAACTAGCTGCTAACCTCACCGAAGTTTTGATTGGACTGCGACAACTTACAGAACAGGTAGATGATACCCTAATGGCTGTTGGTAGCGAGGCAATGGGTAGTAGTTTGACAGTTTATGATTACGTCAAGACTGCTGCCAAGAAAACTCCAGGGTTAAAAACTATTGCTGAACAGTTAGGCGAACGGTTTAAAGCTATTAAAAGTAAACCTGCGAAAGCTGCTGTCGATTCTTAAAGGCTTTTAAAAAGCTTTTAGTGATGTAGCCAATACTTTGAGATCCCCCTAAATCCCCCTTAAGAAGGGGGACTTTGATTTCGACTCCGGTTCCCCCCTTTTTTAAGGGGGGTTAGGGGGGATCTCCAATGACTATGCACCTTAACCGAATCATATTGAGAGTCTCCTGATTTGAAAAACGAGATGTATCTTTTGGTCAATGAACCTCAAAGCATCATCGATGAACCTCAAAGCTTCGTCAATGAACCTCAAAGCTTCGTCAATGAACCTCAAAGCTTCGTCAATGAACCTAAAAGCATCGCCGATGAACCTCAAAGCTTCGTCAATGAACCTCAAAGCTTCGTCAATGAACCTCAAAGCTTCGTCAATGAACCTCAAAGCTTCGTCGATGAACCTCAGAGCTTCGTTAATGAGCCTTTAATACTCGTCCACAAGCATTAGAGGCTCTAAATCAGGAATTAGGAATTGCAAGCTTGGTATTATACCGATAGCCGCGTGTAATCTGCCGCCTTGCCCTGATTTATGCTCATAACTCCCCGCCACACTAACAAGCTCTCCCTCTTTTTCCTTTTCTGTTTCACCCTTAGCAAGTAGTACATCCATTTGTATTTTTGTTAACACTAATTCTGCCGAACTATGCGGTGAATTCCGATGCAAATAAGTCATTTGTAGTAATTGTGCGGCAATCACTGTTAAAAAACCTAACATTGTTGCCACAATTTCTCCCATAATAGTCCTAGTGGCTGACCAAAGTCTGGGTCTAGTGCTAAAGAAGTATGTAAAATTAGTCCATTTCCACCATTGCCTGTAGGCCCATAATCATCTCTTTTTTCTAAAATTTTTTTGTAATCAAGATAAGTTGTATCACCTACAGCTAATACTATTGGTATACCATAAATCTGCTTAGAAGTTTGTTTAAAAGATGGTTGGGTCAATTTATCAAAAGTTGTTTTGGGGTTAGAAAAAAATTCGTAACTACGTTTTAGGTCACTAGCGCTTTCAAATATTTGTGATAGAGGCTCACCATATTTTACTTTTAAAGCCTCCGCAATTAACACTGCTCTGTTGGTCAGACGTTTGTCACCAAAATCACAATTGTGGTACGTATTCGCTTCTAATAGTTTCATTTGCACCCCAAAATACAACACTACAAGCACCTTATATTAAAGGACGCAAATCATCTTAAGTCCAAAGGATTGGTTCGCGATTAGCTATCGCGAACCAATCCCCTTTTCCACATCCCGTGAAAAGTCAGAATCTGCTTAAGTTGCACCTTCAGACCGTTTTCTGGGCGTAAGGTTATTGAAGGCTGCGGTACAATTGGATATCCTGGCAATAAATCTATTTGGAAGCGTTGAGCGATAGTTGCCAATAACAAAGCCGCTTCCATCTGAGCAAAACCTTTACCAATACAAATTCTTGGCCCATTCCCAAAGGGTATATATACTCCTTTAGGTAGCTGCTTTTCAAACTCCTGTGTCCATCTTTCTGGTTGAAAAGCTTCAGGGTTCTCAAAATACTTTGGATGACGGTGCATTACCCATTGGCTAATCATGATTGCCATGCCTTGAGGAATTTCGTAATCACCAATCTGAGTATCTACTGCCGCTTCCCGCCCCATGAGAGGTACTGGAGGATATAACCGCATTGATTCTTTGATAATTTGTTGTGTATAAACCAACTGCCCAAGGTCTTCGAGAGTTGGTAACTTCCCTTGCAGAACTTGATTTAACTCTGATTCTAATTTTTCACGCACTCCGGGGTTTTGTGCCAAGAGCATCCATGTCCAGGATAAAGTATTTGCAGTCGTTTCATGCCCTGCCAACATTAAGGTGGCGACTTCATCCCGTAGCAGTTTATCATCCATCTGTTGAAGAGTTTGTTCGTCTTTCGCTTCCATTAGCATTGTCAACAAATCATTAGTTTTTTCTTCACTGTTGCGACGCTCTTGAATCAGTTTATAAATAGCTTCATCCATTTGGGTAATAGCATCACGATAACGAATGTTTTCAGGTCTTGGGAACCACTCCAATACCAGAAAATTTTGCCGCCGCTTACTTTCAAACCATTGCATTGCCACATCAAGGGCATTGGCAACAACTTTTGCTTCCCCTGCATCTATATCAGCGCTAAATATGCACTTCATAACTATTTCTAGTGTTATACCAATTTAATGTGAAGTTGCACATATCTTGATCCCCCTAAATCCCCCTTTTTAAGGGGGACTTTGATAGATGTTTTTCCGGTTCCCCCCTTAATAAGGGGGGCTAGGGGGATCGAATTCTATGCAGCTTCATAAAAAATTGGTATTAGGCGCATCATATCTTCATGAATGTCATGAGTTTCACCATCGTGCCAAGTTTGAACCATTCGGTTGGTGTACTCAACCATTGTTTGGCTATATCCATTAATCCGTTTTTGGTGGAATACTGGTTGGGCAAGACGACGTTGCCAAAACCAGGATTCTCCTTCTGCGCTTAATAACCCTTCTCCTAGTAAACTTTTTAAGGCACGTAAGCCTCGGCTTTTAATAAAATCGTTGCGATTTTTGAGAACTTCTTCTATATATTCAGGATTCGTTATTAAACAACTAGATGTTAACCCTAACTGTAAGGGAACAATATCACCATAGTCACGACAACGGGTAAGAAATCCTAATGGGTCTTGTCCGAGTTCAAATAAATGTCCAACAATAGAGTTGACCGACGGTGCTGGTAACTCGAATACATCGGCAACCATAGCAAGAACCCTCTCTTTTTTGTGTATTCAAGAACATTAGTTCACCATTAATATTCAATTCTTCATCACATAGAGAGATTTTTGCTTATAGCAGTTTTTATGTATTTAAAGCACATCTATCATAGGGGCAATTCATGAATTACCCCTACAGCATGGTCTATTTACCTGAAAATAGCTGTAAATACGCTTTGTCAGTAAACCAAATAGTTCTATGATTGCTTAGGCACAAGCCAATAAAAAAGATATCATCTGTCAGAACCTAGATACACACTACACAACAATAAACTTAAAACACGACTGGTAATATCTTTTTTGTAGTCCCCTCTTACTGTTGTAGAGTTCATGTAAAGTCAAAGTTTTGAACACTCTGGTTTTGGAGTTTAAGACAAATCAAAAGGTGACACAAATATGAGTACGATCGCAACTAAAGATGGCACGCAGATATATTACAAAGACTGGGACACAGGACAACCCGTAGTTTTCAGTCATGGTTGGCCGCTCAATGCTGATGCTTGGGATGAGCAACTGGTTTTAATGGCAGATAACGGCTATCGCGCGATCGCTCATGATCGGCGTGGACATGGGCGCTCAAGCCAACCTTGGAACGGCAATGATATGGATACCTACGCGGACGACCTCGCTACGCTCATTGAGACACTGGATCTCAATGATGTAGTCCTGGTCGGTCACTCGACGGGCGGCGAAGTCACCCGTTATATCGGTCGCCACGGTACAAATCCGCACTCGACTGCATCAAGGCATTCTCGGAAACTGACTTCACCGACGACCTCAAGAAGTTCGACGTGCCAACGCTGATCGTTCACGGTGACGACGACCAAATTGTGCCGATCGCTAACTCAGCTCTTCTCTCCTCACAGATTGTCAAGGAAGCGACTCTAAAGGTCTATCCGGGCGCAGGACACGGATTGTCCAGCACGCATCAAGAGCAATTTAACACCGATCTACTGGCATTCCTCCAGACCTAAACTCGATTGCCGTTGTCGCTAGAAACGCCTTAGAAATAGCGTTTCTAGCAGATATTCCCTTATTCCTGCTAAAAGGTAGGCGACAATTCCGAGGATAGCGATCGCATTTACTAAAACGTATCTATGTATAGCAGAACTACCTAATAAAAAACTGTAGAAGATTTAGGACAGATATGGAAACCTTACGGTTCCATGTATCAAATTGCTTGTTTAATGCTGAATTGGTTAAAAAGTGAAATGGTTTGGATATTTCTTACATTGAATGGCAAATATTCTATCTAGCAACTACAGAGTATACCAGTTGAGGGGTATAGTTTATACCTGTAGCACTAATAATTATATTTGGGAAGATTGGATATTAGTTGAGTCAATCTTTTATGGCACGTTAACGCCATACGAAATAGTAATATAAATAAAAAAATCAAAAATTACTGTAAACTCCTATGGCGGACATAAATGGTAATTGGTTAGGAACTTACTGGCAAGATGGAATGCCAAATCGGTTTGAAGCAACTTTTGTGCAAAATGGAAATGTTTTCAAGGGTTCTATTTTAGATGATAACTATTTAGGAGAAGCGGCTGTTAGTGGTGAGATAATTGGGCGTAATATCAGCTTTATAAAGATTTATTTAATAACTTCACCTTCAACAGTTACATACACAGGTACAGTCTCAGAAAACGAAGATTATATGCAAGGAAAGTGGAGCATTGGTTCTCGCTACTCTGGTTTATGGGAGGCGCGGCGAAATGGAGAGAATCTGATTGTAGATTTACAAACTCGGCTGGAAATTGCTTCTTGCGGGTAGGCATTACACTTATTCAATCACCAGATAGAGTCAGAGTGGAAAAACTGATGATAGCTTGAAATAATGGAACCCTCATCTCAACTCCCGAAGTGAATAACTCAGTATTAATCGCCCTGGCTCTCACCGCGTCTATAGTCCTATTGCCAGCCAGCATTGCTGGTACTGTCCCTAGTTCAACCCATGCCATCAAAATGTCTTCATTTAACCTCAGTTCCCAAAAATGGCAAAACCGCGTGCTACTAGTGTTTGCACCGTCTGTTGATAACGCTACCTATCAGCAACAGATGCAGTTATTTGACCAGCACCAAAACGGTTTTACAGACCGGGATTTAGTTCTAGTTCAGGTTTTGGCAACAGATAAAAGCTATGCCAATGGACAGTTAATAGATAAGTCTTATGCTGCTAATTTGCGAAATTATTTTGGGGTTGATAAAGAAAATTTTCGCGTCATTTTGGTAGGCAAAGATGGTGGTGTTAAGAGCCAAGACACTACACCAGTCAAAGCAGCAGCAATTTTTGAGCAAATTGACGCTATGCCCATGCGCCAGCAAGAAATGGGCTATTCGAGGCGAAAGTAATTTAAAGCTGCGTCTGAACAATTGTACGCTAGTGAATGTCAAGCGTAGGTGTAACCCGCCTTTGGCATCGCTAATTCTGTTAAACTCTCGCAGACTGAATTGAAGAAACTGCAAGACAAAAGAGCGAAAACAAAAACCGAGTGACACCAGCAACGCAAGGCTAAATTCCTCTATTTACCTTACAACTATGAGTGTTGTGCTAAAAAATGATTTACCAAGCCTCTTGGTGGCGGGAACGGAGACTTAATTTTTTTGTTGTCTGTTACCCGTTACCTGTTCCGTTTCATAGACGAATAGGCTCAATCATGCTGATTGGAGGTGCTACTGGATAAATTTTTGTCAATGAGAAACCTGCTGTTTCTAATAGGACTTGATACTCAGCTTCAGTTCGTTCACGGCCGCTATAATTCACCAGCATCTGCAAGTCGAGGAGTTTGCCAAAGAATGGTTCGTTGCCTTGAAGTATAACCATTTCCACTAACAGCAATCTGCCGCGAGGCTGCATCGCTTGGTAGCAATTTTTCAGGATGGCGATCGCTCTTTCATCATCCCAATCGTGAACAATATACCGCAGCAAGTAAGCATCACCACCAGTGGGTACTGACTCAAAGAAGTTCCCGCCGACTAGTTGACAACGATCTTGCAGTCCAAAGTCTTCAATCAGAGGCTTGGCTTGTGCAACTACATGGGGTAAATCAAATAAAATCCCTTGCATTGTCAAATTCGCTTTAAGAATCGAGGTCATTAAAGTACCATTTCCATCTCCAACCTCAACTAAGTTGTGGATGGATGAGAAGTCGTAACCAGCTGCGATCGCCGCATCTTGTTCACCAGAAATACTACTTGTAGCTTGAGTGTATATTTTGAAGAATCAGGGTCAGTGGCTAGGTAATCAAATCTCTCCATACCGAAGATATTTTTGAATACAGGTTTGCCGGTTTTGATACTTTCAAGTAGATGTCCCCAAGGTTGCCATTCCCAGGCTTGACCAGACTTGATAGCATAACCACTTAGGGAATCGGTGCGATCGCTTTGCAAACCTAAGCGATCGCATATTCAGGAAGGTTAGGACTATAAATAGCCAATACATCACCCTTGGAGAAGCCACGCGTCGCCAAGCCGATAGCAGCTTTATAAATGTAATCTGCTAGTTGTTTATATGTTATTATACTGTTAGTTAGCCCTTCAATCAGGGCTGGTTTGTCTGCTAACTCTATTGCTCGTTGCAATACAAATTCTGTCAACGGCTGTTCAGGAATAAGAATGTCAGGGTATGGACTGCAAAAAATCATAGAACTTCTTTTTCGAGCAACTCTTTATAGAACAAAACTTTTCATACCTTTTTGCAGCAAGCAGAACCAGCAAAGACTTGCTGAAGTTTTCCAGATGTTGCTGTAACTTGTGTATAGACTTTACTTCGCTAGTTGTTGATATTGTTCTGGTTATTATTGTTTAAATTCTGCAAATCTCCCTGAATGTATGAGGTCATAAATTTCTAAATCTTTTTTAAGATTCACGATTTTTAATAAGGATGCAAGGACACTTTAGACAGTTAAGACATTTAAGATAATTAATAACTCATCTATATTTATTATTGTTTTTATATAAGTTTTAATTACTTAATACTCAATAATTTGTGAAAAAGAATTTGGGTAGCCGCCGAGATACCCGCAAGTGCAATTTATTGATCAAAGGCATCGATCTTGATGAGGAGCAATGCGATTTTGTGAGATGATCCAACTTGGAGAGCGATCGCTAATAAACTCTTACGTATAGATTTAATATTTAATACAATAGTTATATCCCTCT
>NZ_JACKZS010000152.1 GCF_014222285.1 Nostoc sp. UCD121 | reverse complement strand
TTTAGTATTATATAGCACCTCGAAATACGCAAACTGAATTAGCGATCGCTCTTTGGGAAAAACTTTTTGGTTTACTGTTTAGAGGTTTCGCCGTCGTAGAGTTTACTATTACGTTCGCTCCAGTAGGCTGTATCTCCGTCGTAAGGTGATTTAGTACCTTTGACAGAAACGTGTTTGTTTTCGGAGTAAGGAACCTTTGGGAATGCTTTGTCTAGTAATTTCTTGCTAGAATAGCGGTTTTGCTTGGTTTCCTTGTTAAATACCGTGTAAGCTCTTGTTTCGATGTGGTATAACGAGTTTCTAGACCCGTCCATCTTGCAGAACTTATGGTAATTTCTCCAACCTCTAACTACCGGGGCTAATTTCTCAGCCTTTGTGGTAGCACCATAATTCGAGTTGTTGGCGATGTGTTTTACTTTCTTACGGAATGCTTTGAAGTTGTCCACCGAGGGAGTGCTTCTAAACTTTCCGTTTTTCTGGACTTTGAAGTGCCAGCCGAGGAAATCAAACCCATCTGTCGCGGCGGTAACTTTGGTTTTCTTTTGGCTTACAGTCATTCCGCGTTTGCGGAGGAACTCGCTGATTCTTTCAAGTATCTCTATCGCATCATCTTTGGGTCGGAGTATAATAACCATGTCATCCGCGTATCGGACTGATGGTTCTTTGATTCTTCCTTGGTTGTCCTTGGGTTGATGAATACTCTCGATTCCGTTGAGTGCGATGTTGGCTAGTAATGGGCTGACCACTCCCCCTTGAGGTGTACCCTGTTCGGGGAATTCTGGGTTTACTCCTGCCTTGAGGCATCGGAAGATACCGAGCTTTAAGCCTTTGGGGGCGATGAGTTCGTCCATTATTGCTGCGTGGTTAATCCTGTCGAAGCATTTTTCGATATCGAGTTCAATAACTCGTTTTTCTATTCCATTGCAGGAAGAGTTAAGGTTGGTAAAGATGTACTGTTGTGCATCATGGGCAGAGCGCCCAGTTCTAAACCCGTAACTTCTGGCGTGGAAAGTGGCTTCGTGTGCTGGTTCGAGTGCATATTTTGCTAGGCATTGCCAAGTTCTATCTGCGATGGTAGGTATCTTAAGTATTCTGGTAGTCCCGTCCTTTTTGGGGATGGGGATTTCCCGTAATCCTTGATGCTTCCAGTTTCCACTGTTCATTTTTAGTAATTCTTCAAGGTTGAAGCGTTCTTCAAATGAGAGCGATTTTTTCCCATCGATCCCAGCCGTCTTTTTACCAGCATTTAGCTGAGATACTTGTCTAATTGCAAGAAATCGAGCCGAGGTTGATTTTAGAATAAGCTTTTGGAGTGACCTAGCTTTCCGCTTGTCTCCAACTTGAACCGCTTTGTACACGCGCTTTTGAAGGCGGAGAAGATTTCGGCGGAATTTCTTCCACGGTAAAGCTCTCCAAGATTCACTAGTTTTGTAACTGTGTCTAATCATTTTCTCTTCTCTAGTTTGTGTATTCTGAACACCTCAGACCAATTACGGTCTGTCCTACCCGACTTGTGAGGATTCCGCTTCTCGTCTAGCCTACCTGGGGAACGAAAGCCCCAAGACTCCCAAATCGTTTTTATTCGTTCCCTCGGAGAGATTGATTGTTCCGTTAGATGTAGCCACTTCGACTATTGGATTCCCTAGACTCTTGCCGTTTTCTGAGCGATGATTCGGCGGGAATGGACTCCAATGGGGTCAGGGTTTTTTTGTGTTGCGCCCTGCCCTTGTATAAGTCGCTTTTTTAGGCTCTATTTCATCGTAGGAACTCCCTGTTAGCGCCAGTGTCAACCCGCAACGGTCGTCTGATTGCGCCCTGTTCCCAGCTTCACTCTGCAAGAACCGAGCTTGTTCGGTGTGGGCAGGTAAGGAGTCAATTCTGAGTCTGAATGGCAAGGCTTTCACTTGCATCTGACCGAGAGTTCAGCCTTAATGACAGTAATCTGCTGTCGGGCTGGATTAGTTATTTACGGACTGATTACCGTGATTCACTAATCAACGAATCGCACCACTCATTACAAAGACGGCACACTGCCAGTGCAGGAACAAGAAGTAAGTCCATGCACGACTGAAAACCAAATCATGGCGCATATCTTCAACGAGTGCCAAAATTACGGGTTTGAAATCCTCGATGATGGTATTTACAACAACAAGGGCGTGAAACTGGGGCAAGTCGGATGCACTGACGGGAACTGGTGGGTGAAGAGGCGTTATTCAGTCCAGCAGCAGTATTCTAACTCTGTGTTTGATGCTGTGCGATCATTGTCGATGGTGGACGTGTCTACTGATGGTAAATCCATTTTTGATGAATATTTTTTAGACCAACCGTTAGAACAGCTAACTGGCGATAAATTGCAACGGCTGCTGGAGAGAACGGAGTTAGTCACAGCGTAATTAAGAAGTCAGAATCCAGGAGTCAGGAGTCAGTAAAGAAACAAAGAGTAGGGTGCAGAAGTTAATAAAATCTGCCTTCTTTTCTCCTCTTTTTCCCACCTCTTCCCAAAATTCTGACTTCTGTTAGCGGTAGCGGGGCGTTTAGCCCATTCTGACTCCTGAATTCTTCTCTCATTTTCCCTTCATTCACCTATCCATCTATGCAACCCACAATCTCGATCCCCCAACACTGGCCCTACCCTCACTTTAACTTGGAACAGCGTACACAACAGGGCATCATCTTGGGACTTTATTACTATCCTTTGGGTACAGAGTTGGCTGAACAATTTGATGATGGCTGGCGTTATGCGCTGATGCCTAATAAAAATTCTGATGAAATATCTTACTTGCAAGAGAATCAAATTCAGCCGCTTTCTCCACAGGAATTATTCTCAGAAATTACCGCAGAGATTGAGTTTTATCAACAGCAAATAGTAATTCTGCAACAACAGTTAGCCATAGTCACCGGAGGTTTTACAAATGCCTAAGACGGTTGACAACAGCTTTGACCGTAGAGCCAATCATTTGCTGCGTTCGATTCGGCTTTGCGGCGGTTGTGTTCCATTACATCGGCTGCAATTCCAATTCTCCGATTCAGTCATTCAAACTCTGCTGGACAAAGAACTGGTGCAAGTACAGAATACAGGACGCGGTTTTTTGTTGGAGATTGCCAAGGATTTTTAGGTTATTAATCCCAGGGGAGAAAAGCATGATTGACCATATTAACGCACTTCAAACAAGTTGGTATCTTTCCCCACCTTGGGGACAAACAATTCCACCCGTTGAGGTGAATTTACTGGAGAGAGTTTACCTAAGAACCACAAGAACATTTGGCTATTGCTGCGGTATGCAATGGAAGCATGAGCGCTGGATTTATTCAATTGATTGCGGTAAAGAAATACTCCACGCAACACAGAACCAAATCATCGGTACTGGAGAGTTAGAAGCCATAAAAGTGCAAAAACCTGCTTTTGTTTTGGGCGAAAGAGTGATCCTCTGTTCTCACGACAAAGGAACAAAACAACGGCTGATTCTGGGGATTGCGCTGGTGCATAATTCTTGGTTTTACCTTGTTGAATTAATGTCGCCAACGTTAATTAATACACCAACTATATCTAATCGTTTCTCACTGGTTGGTGAAAAAAGTTTGGTGCGAGTCAATACTTGAGTTTTTCTAATCACACAACCACAAATCATTACACAACGAAAAATTATGTCAGCAATTCAAATCGCCGAAATTATCGAACAAATCTCTCAAGAGATTGAAGTTGACGCTAATGGTCAAGCGAAAGCCAGTGTTAGAGCAACTGCAAGACTGGCTGGCGTAACTGGTGGAGCAGTCCTTAAGACTCTAAACACTATTAACCAAGAACCATCAAAACTAGCACAAAAAATACAATTGCGAGGGTTAAATATTGAGTTGTGGCGTAGTAACGGTATACCTGATGAAGGAGTCTACCTGATAGTTGAATATTATGCCTTTGAAGCTGGTAGATACTGTACCCAGAAGGCAAGACAAGCTATTGCACATTTTTACAAACACAAAACTTTTGATGGTTTCGTTTACTTAGCCTTTAGTCCAGAAAAACATTCTCCTGAGAAGAAAGTACAAACTTCTTTAGTAAAAGGGATTGAAAAGATAGCTAATCCTGTAATGGAAGTAAATACTCCTGCTGGAAAAATAGACATTTTGACTATTCACGAAATCATAGAAGTCAAAAACGTTCTTGGATGGAAAAGTGCTATTGGACAAATATTAATTTACGGACATTACTATCCGAATCACCAAAAAAGAATTCA
Organism: Nostoc sp. UCD121; assembly: GCF_014222285.1. Classification (GTDB taxonomy): domain Bacteria; phylum Cyanobacteriota; class Cyanobacteriia; order Cyanobacteriales; family Nostocaceae; genus Nostoc. Next base: position 14,773 of record NZ_JACKZS010000152.1, on the reverse strand, counting down.
TTTATTTGGACAATGCTGTTCCAATACAAAACAACTCATCAAATTTCATTGTGATGAATTGAACATTCAGGTTACTTGGCAATAGCTTCATTGCACAAGCTAATTAAGTGTTGTTTAACCTTTATTTACTACCGTTACAGCAATTCACTTTTTGAGAAACTCAAAGCAGGTGTTATGTCTCCAACTGAAATCACACAAATCATTGAACAGATTAAAGAAGAAATCACTGTAGACATAGATGGTCGGGGTAAGGCCAGTATAAAAGCTACTGCACGATTAGCTGGAGTTAGTGATAAGGCTATCGGTAAAGCATTAGAAAGCGCGAACCTGGAACCATCTAAATTAGCTCTAATCCTTATGGAGCAAGGATTTGATGCGGCGAACCTTAATTACTGGCGTACTAACGGTATCCCCGACACTGCGATCGCAATTATCCTAGAGTACTACGCTTACGAGGCAGGGCGATACTGCACTAAGCAAGCCAGATTGGTATGCCGTTCATTCAACACCATCGGCATTCGGGCATGGATTCAGGACAAATTGGGCTGGACTAAACCTACCAATCCTTCCGAAACAGCGATGACAGAAATACAGTTACTCGCAGCAATCGCCCAACAGATGGCACAGCAAGAACAATATTTACTGGAGCAACAACAGCAACAAGCTCAAATATTGGCGAGACTCAAAGCGGTTGAAGTTGAACAAGACAGGGTAAACACCCCATGCGGACATAAATATAGTGTTGTTGGTTTCGCTAATCTTCAAGGTTTAGAAATATCGGTAAAAGAAGCGGGTACTAAAGGTAGAAAGGCAAGCGCATTGTGCAGAAAACAAGGAATAGAAATAGAACGCATTCATGACCCACGTTTTGGAAAAGTTGGGTTGTATCCAGAGAGTGTGTTGATTGAGGTTTTTTCTACTGGTCAAAACTAACAGCAATTGTTTTCCCTACACATTTTTTAGTTGGAGAAGAGTACCATGCAACAACTCAATTTGTTTCAGGAATCAACCCCAGTTTTACCCATCACTTATTATCCCGATTTCTTAAGTCAAGAACTTGCCAATGAACTCTACCAACACTGCCTACAACTGCAATGGCAGCAAAATCAAATCAGGATTGCGGGTAAAACAATGCCCGTTCCCCGTCTTGAATGTCTTTACGGTGATACAGGCTGTGATTATCTCTACTCCAACAGCGTATTTTTGAAACCCTTGACTTGGACAGACAATCTGGCCAAGTTACGCGACTCCATTACCAAATTGATTAGCTACAAATTCCGCATTGTTATCGGAAATCAGTATCGCAGTGGACAGGACAGTATCGGCTGGCATTCCGACAATGAACAATCGATGGGATTTAACCCTGCGATGCCTGCGGCGGGCGTAGCCATCGCTTCCATAAGTCTGGGGTCATGTCGCAAATTCCAAATCAAACCGAGAAATGGCAAATCCACTGACTTCTGGCTCGAACACGGGAGCTTGCTTGTGATGCACCCCGGTTGTCAGTCCACTCATCTGCATCAGGTTCCGAAAACAAACAAACAAAGTTGTTAGTACCCGTATCAATCTCACATTTCGACCGCACACAGGGGGAAGGATCTGAAGAAGGCAGTTTGTTTTGAGTTTCAATCCAATTTTCCAAAATGGTGTATCATATTCTCGCTTAGTTCAGATGTACTACTATCTCTGCTTTAAAGCCAATTACCCCAGGTAACGAGATATTTCTCACTCTGACGGCTGAACTAAAAACGACAGTTCTTTAACCCGTGTCTGCATAACTAACCTTAAAGGCGGTATGACCATATACCGCTTACTTACTCATGCGTCAAAAAATAGAGGGAATATGCGTGTAATCGAGTCTGATTCTCAAGCTAAACATCAACAAGAATGGCTCAACAGTTGCGTTGACGAAGAAATCATTGCCCTGAATGTCAAATCGCTCTACGGAACGTTATCCTACGAATATCTGCTCTACAGTCCCAAAATCTCCCGTCGCAATGATGGGCGACTGCGCGATCGCGATTTGAAGAAATACCAGCACATTGAATTAGGCGGCTGGTGGTGTAGTGGCGTTGACCCCCTTAACAACTACGCCCTGATGATGTGGGGTTGCTTTAAACCCGACCATCCCCGACGCGACCGCCAGAAGATCCACAAATTCATTAAGTATGAACACCCATTCAGAGAAGAGACACGCGCTTTCTTCCTATTAGTCCCGAATCGCATTTGGGTAAAAGTGTCCAATCGTAGCGGCATTCCCATTACTGAAGAAGACCTACAGCATCCTGGGGGTTTCTGGCACTGGGTTTGGAGGCATAATGTACCAGTGACAATTGTCGAAGGAGTCAAGAAAGCGGGGGCATTGTTGACTGCTGGTTATGCTGCGATCGCAATTCCGGGAGTAAACGCAGGATACCGCACACCCCATGATGAGTACGGTACTGCCATTGGTAAGCCATCCTTAATTCCCGACTTGAAACATTTCGCAACAGAGGGGAGACAGCTTAACATCTGCTTCGACCAGGACAACAAACCTGAGACAGTCCAGCGAGTCAGAACCGCTATCAGTCGTATGGGACGGCTGCTGGTAAATGAAGGCTGTTCTCTGCGAGTGATTGATTTACCTTTTGGGCTTGAGAAAGGGGTTGATGATTTTATCGTTGCTAAGGGTCAGCCAGCATTTGACGCGCTCTACAACACAGCCGTTGCGCTGGAGCTATGGGAAATCAAGCTGTTTACTCTGTTAACTTATCCCCCAGCGATCGCTCTCAACCAAAGATTCCTCGGCCATCTGCTTGTACCAGAAGGTGAAAAGCTGATTATCCTCAAAGCTCCTAAAGGCACTGGTAAAACCGAATGGCTGGCAACTGAGGTGGCAAAAGCACATGACCAAGAGAGACGGGTATTAATCATCACCCACCGTATTCAACTGGGTGAGGCGTTGTGTAATCGGTTTGGTGTTAACTATGTTACCGAAGTTCGCACGAATGAAACAGGCACATTGTTAGGATACGGGGTATGTGTTGATTCGCTGCATCAAGAAAGTCAGGCGCGATTCAACCCTAATGACTGGGCAAATGATGTCATAATTATCGACGAATGCGACCAAGTATTTTGGCATTTGCTTAACTCTGGTACGGAAGTGCAGAAGCGTCGGGTGTCCGTTCTCAAAAATCTCAAACAACTGGTACAGAATGTTTTGGGCAGCAGTCAAGGAAAGATTTACCTGTCTAGTGCCGATGTGTCAGATACTGATGTGAAGTATGTTTTATCACTCGCTGGAGAATATCGGGTTAACCCGTTCGTAATTCTCAACAATTATCGCCACGTAGCTGGAAACTGTTACAACTATTCTGGCAGTAACCCGAAGAATCTTATCGCAGCACTGGACAAAGCCATTGCCAAAGAGGGGCATCATTTACTCTGCTGTTCTGCTCAAAAGGCTAAGTCTAAGTGGGGAACCCAGGCACTTGAAGAACGCTTTCGTCGCAAGTTCCCTCACCTGCGGATTCTGCGAATAGACAGCGAATCTGTGGCTGACCCCTCTCATGCGGCTTTCGGTTGTATCGCTCACTTGAACGAAATTCTCACCCAGTATGATTTGGTTATCGCCTCCCCAAGTTTAGAAACTGGGGTATCTATCGACATTCGAGGACATTTTGATAGTGTTTGGGGGATTTTTCAGGGAGTGCAGCCGGTTAACTCCGTGCGTCAGATGTTGGCAAGGGTTAGGGAAACTGTTGACCGTCACATTTGGGTGAGAGAGTGGGGGATGTCGGTTGTGGGCAATGGTTCCACAACCATCGGAGGATTGCTCAGAAGTCAACACGTCGCAACACAAGCGAACATTGCGCTGTTGTCGGCGGCGGATAATGCGGATTTGAGCTATATTGACCAGAATTTTCAGCCCGAATCTTTGCAGACTTGGGGTAAGCGTGGCTCTGTCATCAACGTTGAGATGCGGCGTTATCGAGAATCTGTTCTTGGGGGATTGGTCGAAGATGGATACACCATTATTGATGCCGATGATGCTGATGATGATGAGAGTGGGGCAGTAATCGAGTCGGTTAAGGCGGCATCTGTTGAATTGTATGCTGCGGAGTGTCAGGTGATCGCTAATTCTGTTGAACTCTCTGGGGCTGAACTCAAGAAGCTGCAAGACACAAGGGCTAAAACCAAAACTGAACGACACCAGCAGCGCAAGGCGGAATTATCCCGTCGCTATGAAATTGACGTAACCCCTGATTTGGTCGAGAAAGATGACGATGGGTGGTATCCTCAACTGAGAATGCACTACTATTTGACGCTGGGCCGAGAGTTTCTGACTAACCGTGATACTAAACGGGCTGCATCGCAGTTAGAGGCTGGAGAGAATTCGATTTGGAAACCAGATTTTAACAAGGGGCAGCTATTACCTGCTGTGTTGTTACTCGAAAATCTGAATCTGTTGCAGTTTCTCACGCCAGACGTTCAGTTGCGGGGAAGTGACGAGAGGATGGTGGAGTTTAAGGCTCTGGCTGTAACGCATCGGCATGTTATCAAGAATTATCTGAATGTCAGTATCTCGGAAAAACACACACCGATTGCGATCGCTCAGAAGTTACTTGCCAAAATTGATTTGAAGTTGGACTACATTGGTCGGTTGGGTAAGCGTGAAAATCGGGAGTGCGTTTATCGGTTTGTTGCACCTGATGATCAGCGTGATTCGATTTTCGGGCAGTGGTTAAATCGAGATGAAGCGTTTTCAAGGGAATCGGTGTCAGTCACTAATAATATAGTGTTAACCACATCAGTCACTGACACTACACCTATTGACATTCCCCAAACACTCACCCAGGTGGAAAGTGCTGCTATTCAAGATTGGAAGGGACTGAAGCTGAAAATGCACCTTGGACTAAACAGTGTTGGCTTTTTCTAAAGTTGACGAGAGCAAGTTTATTTTAGCCCAAGATTGAACCTGAACCAACTTCCCACTGATGTTTGAGCAATTCCTGGTAAGTCTTTTCCCTTATCATCATCTGCTTATACAGCATCTGCAAAAACTCTTGAGCTTGTTCACGTGACATCTGCTTCACTTGATCAGCGAATGTTCTCAGGCTAAATTCTTGTTCTAAAGATAATTCAATGGGTTGGTTCATAGCTTTTATTTGAGTTTGCTTGTGTAAGCAAATATTGTTTTATATAAATAAATGTTACGATGACTTTACAAAAGCCAAAGGAGTGTAAACCGTACCGACGTAGGTTAGAAATACCGTATCTGCTGTTAAAAACCTTGATATCACTCTATTGTGGCAACCCAAGTAAAAACTTAAGTTCTAAAGTTTCTTACTAAGAGGTTTTTAAAAGCATTTTTCGCCTCTGCTTGCGGCTGGCGATCCTGTTGAAGGAGATGGGCAATACTCTGGGCAAGAGTGGTGAGCGTCGCGGCGTGATGCTGGAGTTTGAGGATGCTTGCCCCAAAAAGTTTGCTCAATTGGTTACAGATGCTCCACAGTGGACTGAATGGATGGGGTGATTTGCTTATTCGATTAGATCATTTGACTGTTAATTCCTCAAGGATGATTAAGAGTGCAGGTGAACGGCTTGACGGCAAAAGTCACAATCCTATTCTTACTTCAGAGATACGCATCTCAGTCATAGTTTTCATACCTTAAAGGGGTAAAATTTTGGCTTAAGACAAACAATGGCAAAGTTTACTGTTAGCGACTATTTATTGCTTCGTCTGGAGCAAATTGGTATCAAACATATTTTTGGCGTTGCTGGAGACTACAATATGGAATTTCTCGACTATATTGTTAACCACAATGGCATCGAGTTAATTCCTACTTGCAACGAACTTAACGCATCCTATGCTGCCGATGGTTATGGTCGGATTAATGGTGTTGCGGCATTAGTAACTACCTTTGGTGTTGGTGAACTCAGTGCTATTAATGGTGTTGCTGGCGCTTATGCTGAACACGTTCCGGTTGTAGCGATTACCGGTGCCCCTGCGACTAAAATTCAAGCTCTTGGTTCACTTGTCCATCATACGCTTGGTACTGGTGATTTTTCAATATTTGCCCGAATGTATCAACAGGTAACGGTGGCTCAAGCATATTTAACAAACGAAAATGCAACAACGGAAATTGACAGAGTTTTAGGTATCTGTTTGCTGAAGAAGTTACCTGTTTATATTTCCATACCTATGGATGTTGCTCTGGCTGAGGTGTCTGCACCGTCTGATTTCTTTATATCCCCTGTATTTCAAAGTGATGGCGCTACAATAGCAAAAATAGTTGATGTCTGTGTAAACATACTGGAAAAAGCTTCCCAACCTGTGATTCTTGCTGATATTGGTGTCGCTCGCTATCATTTACATGAACAATTGCGAAAATTGCTAACAGCTACTGGATACCCTTATGCCACGATGAACATGGGAAAAGGATTGCTAGAAGAAACCCACCCCCAATTCATCGGCATATATAATGGTGCTGCCAGTGAGGAATCTGTCAGAAAACGTATTGAGCAGGCAGATTGTGTTTTAAGTATCGGTGCTTTGATGACTGATTTCAACACAGGCAAGTTTTCTGCCAAACTCGATCCCAGCCAAACTATTGAAGTGCATGGGGATTATGTAAAAATTAAACATGCTTTGTACAACAATGTCGCTATGGCAGATGTGCTTTCTGCTTTAAGCCAACGGTTGCAGCACCGCGATCATGAAACGCTTTACTTCAAATCAGCAACAGAGAATTTAGATGCTGGTTTTATAGAGCCTATCGTTGGCGGTTCTTCGGCACCGATTACGCAGCAGTATTTTTGGCATGGATTTGCTCATTTTCTCCAAGAAGATGACATTATTGTTGCTGAGACTGGAACTTGTTTGTTTGGTGCCTCTATCGTTCCTTTACCAAAAGGAGCTACTTTCGTTGGGCAAGTACTTTGGGGATCGATTGGTTACTCTGTTGGTTCATTACTTGGTTGTGCCATCGCCGCATCACAACGTCGCTCTATCTTACTGGTTGGTGACGGGTCTTTCCAAATGACTGCACAAGAACTTTCAACCATCTTACGCCATAATCTAAAACCGATTATTTTTTTGATCAACAATGATGGATATACTATAGAGCGTGATATTCACGGTGAACGTATGCCATATAACGACATTCAACCTTGGAATTATCATCAGCTCCCTAAAGTTTTCGCTGGCAATGCCTGGGCAATTAAAGTTAGTACCGAATCCCAGTTAGACAAAGCATTACAAACAGCTCAAGAAAACCGTGACCAACTTGTTTTTATTGAGGTTGTAATGGATAAAATGGATAGCCCAGAGGTTCTGTTGAAGATGTTGCAGCAATAAAGCAACATACTACCTCATCAACTTACATCTAGTTCTCTACCTTGGCTTGATTTATTAGGTACAGAATACGGCGACGCTTTCTGTTGTTCCATCAAAATTGGAGGTGTCCACCCCTTAAGTTCTAACTGTACTTGAGTCTCAAGCCGAATGGCACTCTGGTTATGCTACAGAAGCCGCGCCATAACTAAAACCACAGTTCACCACGTCGTCAGCATCAATGGTTCTGCTTTGGAGGTGTTTTATATTGATACCTATTCCTGGCAATTTCGGGTGATTAGTCCTGGTGGTGCGGTGTTTAACTGTAAACAGTAAACACTTATCCTGGTTGATAACTGATAACTGATTTAAAACCTAAACCTTAAAAAACCCATGCAGAAATTATCTATCGCTGTTGCCGGAGTAGCCTTTATTGTTTTGGGAAGCATATCCCTAGAACCAGTTGAAGCTGCCCTAATAGACTTTAATTTTTCTACTACAAATGGCGCAGCAGGAACATTTACCTTGAATACGAACACCCCTCCATCTCCTGAACCTGCTATATTCCGACCTAATGTTACGGGAGTTGCATACCTTGGTGCTGTTTCTAACTTTTCTATCTCAGCGCCCTATGTCAATTTAAGTAATGTCACTACTGACTTTAATGTTGTTCCATCTGTTACTTCTGATTTAATTGGTTTTCCGATGAATTTGGGAGTCCTTAGCGGCGTTAGTTATCCACCTGGATGCATAACTTCTTCTAGCCTTACGTGTCTATTTGATGTTGCGCTATTCTACTCAGGGAACCAAGCAAAACTCCCCATACTTTCTGATAATTCACTTTCTTATTCTAGAAGTGTTGGTATTGACTTCTTTAATCCTACAACAAACGAGTTGCTCATCCGCGACAATATTACCAACTTGAAAGTTGTCTCTAAGCAAGTTCCTGAGCCGAACTCTAGTTTAAGTATTTTAGTCAGTGCTATTGGGGTTGTAGCTTTACTAATGAAACGTAATTTAAAAACAAAACAGTATGCCCAATAAATTAAAACTTACTATCACTCCTTTTGCTAGGATTAAGAGGAATTATCCCACTATAACCGTCAAATTACGGCTCAAAGTTTCTCTCAAGACACAGAGCGAAATTAGTTGATATTTCTTTGGTTTTTCTCCTATAACTTGTTGTTCAAGACAGTCAATGTCATTCAAGGATTGCTAATTTCTTTATACGAAAATATCAACCATCTGCTACCAAAAATTCCAGATCCTTGTTTGCCAACTTGAGCAATATTGATACAGTTTGAACTGGGGCAAAGTACAAGCTCCGTCTCAGTTTTCCCCTGCCCCCTTGCCTCTTTTGACCATTCTTTAGTATAGATAATTACAACTACAGGAAATAAACCATGTCAAAAAGATTGTTATTACTTAGTAATTCAACAAATATCGGTGAAGAGTACTTATTTTATCCCCGTCAGGAAATTAAAAAGTTTTTAGGAAGCTCTGTCAATAAAATAGTGTTTATCCCCTTTGCAGCCGTTACTTCAACTTATCAGCACTATACCGAAAAAGTTGAAAAAGTATTTCAAGATATAGGTTATGAAGTTGATGCTATTCATTCGGTTGAAAATCCTCATGAATTAATTAAAAATGCAGAAGCTGTAGTAGTCGGAGGCGGAAACACTTTTCATTTAATACATTGCTTACACCAAACTAAACTATTTGACGACATCAGAAATAAAGTTAGTAATGGAACTCCTTATATCGGATGGAGTGCAGGTTCTAATGTTGCTTGTCCTACCATCAAAACGAGTAATGATATGCCAATAATTGAACCCATAAGTCTTCAAGGATTGAATTTAGTTCCTTTTCAAATTAACCCCCACTATACAAATGTAGTAATCCCAAATCACAATGGAGAGACAAGAGAACAAAGACTGGAAGATTTTCTGATTTTAAATCCAGATATTTATGTTGTAGGATTGTCGGAAGGAACAATGTTAAAAATTGAAGATTCATCAATCAGATTAATTGGCAATAAAACGATATATTTATTCAAGTTTGGAGAAGAAAAACAAGAGTATTATCCTAATGATAATTTAGATTTTCTTCTGGAAATATTTTAATAGAATTCTTGACCTGCATTGGTGTGGCTTCTACATGAAATAATCCCATATTCATGTTCAAGAAATCGTTTCTTAGCATTGAACAGTTAGCTAAACATCATTTCCAGTCGTCAGCATATTTTTGACGTAAATATGCATTTTCTAACTTATTTTAATCTTCCTAATAAACGTATCTCAAATGTCTTATAAAGAACTTTATTTAGTGTTGATAAAATATTTTTACAAGTTTTATCAAATCACTTTTTACAGGTTCACCGCTATTTAACCATTCTATTAAATCATTAACGGATAACCAAAAACTTTCAATAAAATCATTTTTATTATACTCTGGGTTCAAATCTAATTCGATTTCATAAACCTTCATAAAAGCAGATACTTGATACTGATATGGTATTAAATATCCCAAGGGTCGAACATTAACCATGTTTAGCTCTAAGTTCAACTCTTCTTTGAGTTCACGTTGTAAAGCATCTTCATAGGTTTCTCCAGTTTCAACATGACCCCCCATGCTGACATCAAGACAAAGCGGAAAAATAGTTTTGTGTGCAGAACGCCGAGGTATCCACAGTTGACCTAATGAATTAACAACAAAAGCATTAACAACTCTAAAATTGCATAGTCCTTGACGATATATTTCCGAACGTTTCTTCTGTCCAACAACGCAATCGCTTTCGTCTACAATGTCAAGTATTTCATCATCTTGTACCATGATTAAATCCCTTTATAATTTGAATTAGGCGGTTAGGCATTACCGTGCCAAAACCTTATTTTCAGGTAATAATTATGGCGCAACAAGTTTTGCGCTCGCTCAAGTCAGATAAAAGCAACTTACTGAATGAGCGATTATTGTCAAAAAAGCCTTGGTAAATGCCTTAATCTTCACTAATCAACTGTAACAAGGCTTCCGTTGATATCTTGCCACTAATATCAGCACCTTCCAATAAGCTGTCTGCCAAATCTCGCTTGTGGTGGTGCAATTGCACAATCTTTTCTTCTATAGTATCCTTTGCTACTAGACGATAAATGGTAACTGGGCGTTGTTGCCCAATGCGATGGGCGCGGTCTGAGGCTTGGTCTTCGACTGCGGGATTCCACCAAGGGTCTGTATGAATCACATAATCAGCAGCAGTTAGATTCAGTCCTGTACTAGGGTGTTGATTTTGTGGGAGAGATGCTCAAAATCTTCATGCAGTTTCTGTGTCGTCAGTTGTGGCAGAAAACAAAATTCTTCTTTTCGAGAGCATGGATTGGCCAAAAACTTGAGCCGCCCAGTCTTCAACATCCAAAAAACGGACTGTTTCTAATGCCTCTTTCACAAGAGTAGTTGTCAAATTCATGGTTGATAAACAAATACTCAAAAATATTTGACTTATTTGTTTAAAAGGAGAACGAGAAGAAAACTGCTTGTATTTACCAAAAAGTGATTCCAGAACATCAGAAGTTGCTAATAATGTTTGCTCAGATTTCATCTGAGAAATCTCCCCAGTCAAATAACCAAGAATTTTCTGAGCAAAGCCTTGTGGAAAATCTACTTCCACTGTTAAATATTGTTGAATAATACTGAAGCTTTCTTGATTCAGCCCTTCAAGTTTAATTTGAGTTTCTACGGTGCGGGTCATTTGAACCATTTGTTTCCAATTGCTGAGTGAGTCTTGATAAGAAGCTAACCATCCCAACTTCTGTTTCAACTTAGTCAGGAGAATTTCTGGCTCAATATTTGGTACTAAATCGGTTAAAATATCAAGCGGTGAATTTAGCAGATTATCTGCCCACTCTAAAAGTTTTTCTACGTTAAAGTAACGACACTGTGAACGTTGTGAAGGAGGAGCTAAGAAAGATAGTTCAGTTTGTTGCAGTTGTTTTCGACATTGACTACACTGCTGTATAAAAGACTGATATTTTTCGCAACTTATTAGTTCATGCTTCAGGAGTAAAGCCATTGCATGAGTTACATCATAGGTATAAATTACATCAGTATGATTCTGTTGATAAAGTTTAATCCCCCGTTGAATGTCACTTCCACGGTCAGCAATTATTTGTTTAGGACAACCAAATTTTTGAGTAATTTCTGTCAGTTTTTGTTCTATAAGTTCTCCTTTCGTTGAACTCATGATTTCTAATCCTAGAATTTGAACATCCTGATGTTGCAATCCTCGTTTTGATGGAAAAACTTCTTCTACTAGCAGTTGTTCTGAAACGCCTAAGACTACCAGCCCTTTTTCTTTTCCTAGTTCTACCGTCAAATCAACAATAAAAATCCAATCATCTCGATATTCTTTTTCTCTATTGAGTTCATACAACCCAATTCTTCCTAACCATTTTCTAACGCTACTAAAGCTAGGCGTATCTTTAGAGAAAATTTCTTTATACAACTCAAATGTCTTTTCAACCCCTCTATAACTGCTGCCACACTTGATAACTTGTTGTACTGAAATTTGTATGGTTTCGACTGAATAATGATGCCCCTTAGCAACTAACTCTCCGTTTGGATCAATCTCTTTTTTTTTCCAAGCCTGTTTCTATGTTTGCTTTGTGTAGTTTTTCTTCAGCAATCTTGGCTCGATTCTTCCAATAATCTCTTGACGTAGATAAATCTCTCACTTTTATGTCTAATGCTCTAAGTTTTTTCTGCTTTTCCAAGGCTCTGAGTTTCCAATTGTCTCGACCCTTGTGAAATAGCCTTGCCAACCGACTGCTTGGGCTTTTAAACTCTTGCATTGACTTTGAGCGTACTACATAGTTATTGCATGAAAAATTACCACCCTTAAGCTCTCAAAGTCAACACCCTAGTTATACACTAACATTAACTAAATCTACATCAGCAAGCCATATTGTTCTGCTTTGGGCAGATACTTCTTCTAAAGTTGGGGAGCGCCACTCTACCCCATAAAGCCAATTCTCTTTGAGACTAAAAATTCCTTGAATAATACGGCGTGTCGGCCGTTCACCGAAATCAACCTCAACTATGTCCCCCAATCTAAAAGCTGGAGTAGAAACAGTGGGCTTTTTTAGTACATTTGTTGTATGAAATTCTTGTTCAGCTAAGTAGAGAGTTTCATTCTGGCAAACAATTGCATAAATCCATTCTTGTCCTGACCACTCAACACCACAGCAATAACCTGACAAGTCTGAGATTGGCAACAAAACTTTTTCTAACATTTCCACTGCTAATGGAGGCATGGTCTTACCCCACCCAGGAGAAATATGCCAACAGGATTCTAAGGCGGTAATTTGGTTAATCATCTGGGAATATAATCCTCTTCTTTATATATTCACTCCCTTACATCAGTCTGATCCGGAATATAATTTAAAGGCTTCACTCGCTATAGCCAATTCCCCTAATCAATACAGGTTTTAGAAGCAAAGTTCCTAAACATTTGACCTTAATCTCTAATTTCTGTGCTGATTCGGTGTATTTACAAGCCATAAGCCTAGACAATCTTCTCTACGAACGCGAACAGTGTGTCGAAGACAGACGCTACGCAAATGATTCGGCAGATGCTGCTTTGATTGTGGCGGCAAGTTAGGGAGAAGTTTTGAAGCTTTCCAAGCAATCAATTGTATCTTTTTACCAAACTTAATCCTTATAATCAGCTAATTTTAGGTAGTTACACGCAAAAATTCTCTATAATACCCGAATATGAATGTTATATAGAAAAATTCTGTATAATCACCCGCCCAAGGGGTAGTTATATAGAAAGTTTCCGCATAATAAATAGTTAGACCGAAAGATGTAGTTTGGAAAATAGGGGAGTACTATCGATGTATGAGTACTTCGAGCTTCACCGCTTGAGCGATGACCTTGTTTATGAGTTTGATCGCAGGCAGCGTGAAGATGGCACTTTCGCATATCAGCGTCGTGATCAGGATCTTTGGATTATTTTCAAGCCGGATTACGGCTGGATTGCTTACAATGAAGCCACTCATGAAGTCCAGGGTCGCCTTTGGGATGTCTTGCCACAGCACCAAGGGGATCATCCACCCCCAGGAATTTGGGTTAGCAGAAAAGGGATCAAATCTTACGTCTACGAACTCAAGTATCCAAATAAAGCAACCGCTTTTGGTACGCAGTAATCTTCCTGAAAAAGCAGATAACGCAATCTTGTGGGCGGGCGGGTTTTGTTTAGCAAATGGTTATACGCCAGATAAACTAGGGCTTTTCCAAGTGTCAACCAGCCCATAAATTGGAGCATTCTAAATCCAAGAAGGCTGTTATAGACTTTTGTAATTGTGAAAACCACAGCCATTTCATCCGTTGACGATCTGCTTCCAAGGCGCACCATTTTGTAGCAACATAAATACTTTGTACGGCGGTGAGTTTATAGTCCTCTAATAGTTGCTCCCATTCATACCCGGAAACACCATTGCTGATGAGATGTGTATGATACTCACGCAAAATAGGAGTTTCCCATTGCCTGCGTAAATTAGTATCCCACCAATGCACCATCACATAAGCCAAATCGCTTACCCCCAGCCATGTAGTCAGTGACCAATCAAATGGTTGGCGGTCAATTAGATAAGTTCTACCGTTGTCATTCAAAGGAGACAAGATATTACCAGGGTTAAGATCACCATGAATTAGCGTAAACCCGGATGAGTTTTTTGTGCGCTCAATCATCTTAATAGGATGATTTTCAAATACATCTTTTAAGACTGAGTGCCATGAATCATCAATTTCAGTTTTAACTTCTTCTAACATCGGTAATAACCCAGGTTGAGCTTGCGCTACATATCGCTCAATTTCAGTTTGACTGGGAATATAGCTGCTAATAGCTTGTAATTTTTCAATACCCCACCAATGTGCATGTAATGTAGCTAGTGCCTTAGCAACAGCACAGCCATAGGCAAGTGTAGGTTGAATTCGCCTAATTCGACTGTTGGAAAAATGGCTTGCAGATAGGTCTTCTAAAAGAAGATGATACCGACGAGGATTTTCTGCATAGCTTGCATGGTAGCAAGTAGGTATGGGTGGATTTGCTAGCTCAATATAATCTCGTGTATAGTAGTTAACTTCAGAGTCACCGAAAAGATTATTGTTATCTGCACAGATTTTCAGGAATAGGGATGCAGGCAATGTAGTTGTAGTTTCTGGTTGATATTGAAGCTAGATTTTAGCAATCCGAGAATTGTCGCTATTTAAAGGGGTAATAGCAACCTCTTGGATGGTATCAGTAGCGAGTACTGAATTTAGCCAATCAAGAGTGACTTGGCTAAATTCGGTAATGACTGTATCTGTGTACATTTATGTGAATCTGTGGCAATACTGCTCGGTTAAGGGAAAATAGATAGTGGAATAAATCATAATTTGTTCGCGTGTGGCTTACGAGAACAAAAA
>NZ_JACKZS010000151.1 GCF_014222285.1 Nostoc sp. UCD121 | reverse complement strand
ATGGCGTTCAACTTGAACGGTTTCAACTTCAACCAATCAATCATTGACTCTGAAGGTCGTGTGATTGCAACTTGGGCGGATGTAATCAACCGCGCTAACCTGGGTATGGAAGTAATGCACGAGCGCAACGCTCACAACTTCCCTCTAGATTTGGCATCTGCTGAATCTGCTCCTGTTGCTCTTTCTGCTCCTGCTATCAACGGTTAATTTTCAAGCATTAACTCAACTAGCTAAATAATAAAGCGCTCTCCCACTTCGGGAGGGCGCTTTATTATTTATATGTATCCTTCTTGTTTCGCTTTCTGGGTATTATGAGTAAAAAAAGATCAAGCTCTAAATAATCTTCGCTCAATTGCACAAACGCTCTTGCTATTTTGGTTTATTTTTCCATAGTTAGATATTTATCCCAATTCCGATTTATTGCTTGGATTTAATCCAATACGCTTGGGTAAAGCAAAGCGCAACCCAACAAAGCTATGAAAATGTTAGGTTTCGTTCCTCAACCCAATCTACACAACTTAAGGTTTTTAGCGCTAACTGAACTGTATTGGGATTTAATCACCTAATTAATGCAATCAATTGATTTGAACCCTTTTATTCTTCTGGATAATTTAGTTTTGTCTAAGTCCGTCCAACAAGGCTAGCGACTACTGTAGCCAACTCAGCAGCTTCAATAGGTTTAGGTAAATGTAGCTGATAACCTTCTTTTATAGCTCGCATCCGATCCTCTGCCCTAGCATAAGCTGTCAATGCTGCTGCGGGAATATTTCCCCCTTGTTCTGGCGATCGCGATCGCAGTTTGCGGATCAAAGAGTAACCATCCTCATTGGGCATACCAATGTCACTGACTAAAACATCTGGTTTCCATTCTGTAATTACCTGCAATGCTTCTTGAACTGATGCCACCGCTTTAACTTCGGCTTGGCACTGTTCAAGAACTGTGGTGATAAATTCACGGCTATCGGTTTGGTCATCTACAACCACTACCCGCACACCAAGGAGGGAGACGAAGTGAAGAGGAGAACAGGCAACGGGGAGAGGCTGCGAGACTGTGAATAGATGACTTTTCAAAAGTGGCAGCTTGACTGTAAACGTAGCTCCTTGATCTTTACCTGGACTATCTACGTAAACAGTACCACCATGTAATTCTACTAAATGACGCACGATCGCTAATCCTAGTCCTAATCCACCATAAGTTCTAGTGTTAGAACTATCAGCTTGACGAAACCGATCAAAAACGTAGGGGAGAAAATCAGGGCTAATACCAATGCCTGTGTCAATTACCTGAATTTGGGCATATTTCTCTGTTATATGTTGTTTTTCTTCACCAGTTACTACTGACAGTTGCAACTCTACCTGTCCACCTGCGGGTGTAAATTTAATGGCATTAGATAACAGATTCCAGATAATTTGCTGCAAACGCTCAAAATCACCGGAAACTAGGAATTGGGAATTTTTGCTGCTGTCCTTTGAACGTTGATTGCTTTGAGATTCCGCTTCTCTTGATTCTAGATTTTCGTGATTGATTTCTAATCCCAAATCTGAATTTCGCGTTTCTTTTGAGGGAATGATGGAAAATCTTAAATCGATTTCCTTGGATTGAGCGGCTAGGCTAACAGTCTCTAGGCTTACCTCAATCATCGGAACCAAATTACAAGTACAGACATTGAGGTGTAACTTGCCTCTAATCATCCGCGATATATCGAGTAAGTCTTCAATTAGCTGGGTTTGCGCCTTAGCATTGCGCTCAATTGTCTCCGTAGCCTTAGCCATTTGGCTTTCACTCAGCTTGCTTCGTTGCAGGAGTTGCGCCCAGCCCAAAATTGCATTGAGGGGCGATCGCAATTCGTGAGACAATATTCCCAAAAATTCATCTTTCATCCGGTTCGCCTCTTGCAATTGCTCAGTTTGCTTTTGCAAAGAAGCAATTAAACTAGCACGTTCCATTGCGATCGCTATTTGGTCGCATACTGCTTGCATCATCCCCTTTTGATTCTCGGTAAAGCTTAACCGAGTGCGGCTGCCAAAAGAAAGAGTACCTAACAATCGTCCTTGGGCAATCAACGGATAACTATAATAAGCAGTAATACTTAAAGAACGAAGCAATTCTGTTTTTGGGTCAGTTGATTGCTGCACATTCTCTAGAGCTATTGCACAACGGTTTTGGGCTACAGTACCGCAAACCGTTTCACCAAATCTCAACGACTCGATTTCCTTGGCCAGTTCTTGGGAAATACCACTGTAAGACCCTAACCGCATTACTTGAGAGTTATCCTCAACCAAATAGTTCAAATAAACTTCTATTCCAATTTGCTCTCTTAGTTTTCGGTAGACGCTATCGATTAGTAATAATGGTTCTTGGCTTGAGAGTAAATCGTTGGCTGTGTCAAATAGTAGCTTTAGTCTTTTGTAACCTAACGAGAGTGCTTTTTCTGCCTGTTTAAGGTTGCTAATCTCTTGGAACACCAAGATACAGGTAGCAGGATGACCGTGCATTGCTGGCAAAGTATCAGCAAATATCAGTAGAGAGCGCACACCAGAGGGAGTGTGCCAATCTACTTCTAATCCATTGAGACGTTCGCCAAGGGCAACCCGCACTCCTGGCATTTGTTCATTGGGAATGCGATCGCCTGCCGCATCTGTATAGTGGTAAACTGTGTGATATTCTCCTGCTGGTACACCTTTAGGAAATTCGCCCCCAGCTAATTCATTAGCAGAGCGATTTGCAAAAGTTACCCGCGCCGTTCCTGGTTCGATAAACAGCAAGGGTCTTGGCATCAGATTTAATACATCCTCCAGCCATTTTTGCTGATTTAGAAGTATTTCTTCTGCCTGTTTGCGCTCTGTAATATCTAAAAATGCACCAACGCTTCCTCTAGTTTTACCCTCTTCATCAAACAGAGGTGCAACGTACTCCAACAGGTTGACAATTTTTCCATTTTCATGGACTACCTGAAGTTCACAATCCACAACTTCGACACCATGAGCAGCAGAGTATTGCATTGGCAGTTCCTCTTCTGACAGTTCCCTTCCCTCTCGGTAGATTTTGAAGGTTGTGGATTTTTGATCACTAGGAACATTAAGAGAGGCATTTGTATTTGACGATATCCCCAACTGCTTGGCAAAAGCAGGGTTTACCTTGATATTTTGGCATAGTGGATCTTCGGCAATGCCAATTCCAATGGGAATTACCTCCAACAAAGTTTGTAACTCAGTAATGCGGCGCTGTAGATCCTTGTTTAGTTGTAAGATTTTTTCTTTAGCCTTTTTTTGTTCGCTGATGTTACGAGTCACAGTTGCTAAGGCAATTGGCTGACCTGTGTTGTTGTCTGTAACAGTGAAGATATTGTAATCAACTGGTATTGGTTTTCCTGTTTGGAGATGCCGAAAGCAGAATTCTCCCTGCCAGCGTCCTTCTGATAGTACAGTCGGCAGTATATATTTTTGAAAATAGGTTTTGTCTTTGGGCATGAAGTAATCTAATACTACTTTTTGCCTCACATCTTCAAAGCTAGCAAGTCCTACCAGTTTTTGACCTGCATCATTTATATAGAGTAATTGACCCTCAAGGGTGGCGATGCCGATAAAGTCAGAGCTATTTTCTACCAGCGATACTAATTTTTGTTGCTCTGCTTCTGCAAGCTTACGTTCGCTCAAATCGAGGATAAATGCTACTGACTCATCCCGTTTTTCTCCTAACAACACGTAACCAACTAAAACTGGGATGCGGCTACCATCTTTGCGAATATATTCTTTCTCGTAGGGCGTACAAGTAGCGTTAGTGTTTCTTTGTGCTTCGGCGACACCTTGTAGATCCAAGTATAGATACTCTGGTGGTGTGATATTGCTCCAACTTAATCTACCCTCTGATAAATCTTCCTGGGTGTAACCAATCATCCTGAGAAATTCGTCGTTTGCTTCCTGGATACCGCCATACACATCGCCAAACAGAATACCAATAACATTAGAATCTACGAAACTCCCTAGTTTATCCTGGTAAATTCTCAGTGCTTTCTGAGCAAGATCGCGTTGATGGCTAAAGCGCTCAATAACCCTGGCACTTTGCCAAATCAAAATAGTAAAAATTACAATCAGGACGATCGCAAACACCGATACCGCAAAAGCCGGATCGTATTGTCCTGCGCGTTGACCTTCAACAATTATCCACCCTAATACAAAAGGTACTGCGATCGCGGCAACCAACAAACGGCGTGCCAGTAAGCCACCATAAGTATCACTTGTAACTACCCTCATTAACCCCTGTTCTGCCCGCGTCCACAGAATACCTATACTTAGAAAAATGAACAACACCGCCGTATGTAGAGCCATCGATGTTGTATAAGGGGCAAGTCCGTAAAGAACTTTCACTTTGTAGACATAGCCCATGAGCGCCTGCAAGGAAATTAAAGTAGCGATCAGAGCGATAATCTGAGCAGACCAATAACTACGGTGGTTTTTTGGATTAATCAGAATCTGTAGGGCAACGCTGACTAGGATAAAGTTGAATGCTGTGTTTACCCCCATTCGCCCCGGATACAATGTCGTCATACTAGTTGGCGAATCCAGGAACAGCATTTCATCAATACCCAGATTCCAGCCGAACAGATATTCACACAGTGTAAGTGCAGCAATTGTGGTGACAGCTATTGCACAGACCCTGGAAATTACCAGAGTCGGGAAGTCGAGAAGTTGAAAGGTCGAAGAGTGAGGGTGGTTTTGAATTGTTCTTATGCCCTTATTCCCTGCCTTTAAAAACAGCCACAATGATAAACCAGACAGCACAAAACACAATGCTGTATTAACTTTCATTGTGGCGGGACTACCAGGAAAGCCGCGTTTGAGAACTTCAATTCCAAGCCACCAGCCAATTAGCACCAAGCTGCCAACCAAGATGGGTATTACACTTGCGACTTTTGCCACAAGTGAATTTATTGGGATTTTGAATATATCTTGCAGCCGCAAGCGGTTAACATTTAACATTTAGTGTCTCTAACCGCATCTATCTAGCGTAGTAATTTCCCGTATTCCTTACGGTTTAATCATCTATGCCTTAGTATTTTATGCTACCCCTTGACTTACTTTTCATCTACCCAGAAGCATATTTTTTATTGGACAATTTAGAGTAAGAATTAATAATTCAAAAATCACCTTTGTGAGTATTTCAGAATTGCGGGCTATGTAGTTTACCCAATCTAATTTTCTGTACAGAAACATTAGTATAATCGAGAACTTGTAGCTTCAATATAACTACTTCTTCGGTTCTGTTCGCAAGTCTTGTAATCGCCCTTGCAAAAACTTTCCCCATTCCGACGCCAAAGGGATTTCGGTAAATGGAACACGCACCGATTTATTAGATTCGGAAAAGAGAAATTCTAGCTCTATAGAACGACCTTTCTGCGGTATATTATCCACATCTACTGATTTATCATCTACTAGAAAGTTGATTTGCTTAATATCAAGCAAAGAGAATGTTTCTAGTTTAATAGGCCCTTGAGGTGTGGGTTTTCCCCAAGTAAGATTATTGTCTTTTTGACCTAATACAGCATAAATATCGTACTTAGCCCGTTCAAATTGTTCTGCCCAACCGCGATAGGCTTCAACTTTTTGATACTCTTTCGAGCCTTGCCAAGCCAACCAGAAAAACATTACTAATAGCGGCAACCACAAAAGACCACGTTCCATCGTTTCAAAAAGTCCTGAGTAATGAAGTGAGACTTGTAACTAAAAGTGCAAAATCCACCAACAAAGGATGGAGATAAGTTATGGTAGTGAGCAAACTGGCAAAAAGCGGTGATGAGTTAATATGAGAAAGCTTATATTATTGTGCTTGTTTGTCATTGGGCTGGGAGCTGCCATATTTGGTTTCCTGAATTTCCAGGGAATGGCAGTGAAAGGAAAGTTTGAGACGATTTTGCTTGATTTTCGGGAAGATATTCCATCAGATGTGGTGCAACAGAATCTCCAAGCGATCGCCAAACAATACAACGTTACACCCCAATTAGACAACAAGTTTTCAGAAAAAGATCATGTGTATATTGTCAAAGGCGATCGCCAGCGACTCCAAGAACTGAAAAAATCTCAGTTTGCCCAAGCTACAGAATTCATTGAGCCAAATTACATCTATACAAAGATTCCACAACCAGGTGAAAAAGCTTGGTTAGGAGAATTTTTGAGACCTCAAGAAAATGATGATGAGACAAGCCCATCACTAACTGGCCCCAATGATCAATATTACAGCAAGCAGTGGAACTTGCACAAAATTGGTATTGAAGGCGCATGGAGTCAAACCAAAGGCAGTGGCATTACAGTTGCGGTAATTGACACCGGAATTACTAAGGTGCGCGACTTATATGAGACAAAATTCGTCAAAGGCTATGATTTTGTTAACGACCGAGAAGAAGCCAAAGACGATAACGGCCACGGTACCCATGTTGCCGGAACTATTGCCCAAGCCACAAATAACAAATATGGCGTAGCTGGAATTGCTTATGAAGCTAGTCTGATGCCACTTAAGGTACTCAGTTCTTATGGTGGCGGTACAGTTGCTGATATTGCCGAAGCGATTAAATTTGCTGCTGATAAAGGCGCAGATGTGATTAATATGAGCTTGGGTGGTGGCGGTGAAAGCAAGTTGATGAAAGAAGCGATCGAGTATGCCCATAGAAAAGGTGTAGTCATCATTGCCGCAGCCGGGAATGAAAATACCAATGGCGCAAGCTATCCAGCCCGATATCCTTATGTAATCGGCGTTTCGGCAATTGGCCCAGATGGCGAAAGAGCGCCTTATTCTAACTTTGGTGCTGGGGTAGATATCTCGGCTCCTGGTGGTAGTGAAGCTGGTAAGATTCTCCAAGAAACTATCGACGAAAATGGCGAAGGTGTATTTCTTGGCTTCCAGGGTACAAGCATGGCTTCTCCCCACGTTGCAGGCGTGGCAGCATTAATTAAAGCTGCTGGGATTAAAGAACCAGATGAAGTTTTAAAAGTCCTCAAGCAGTCAGCGCGAGTTATCCAAGATGATGGTTTGAACTATTATGGCGCTGGACAACTCAATGCAGAAGCAGCAGTCAGACTAGCTTTTGGTGGACAAATAAGTTTTCCAGATTTCTTTCGATGGTTACGCGATAACGGCTATCTTAACCCTGGCTTTTGGATTGATGGTGGTGCAGTGGCACTATTACCCAAGATTTTAATGGTAGTTGGCTCTTATCTACTGGCTTGGTTTTTACGGGTTTACTTCCCCTTCACTTGGAGTTGGTCTTTATCTAGTGGACTAATCGCTGGCAGTTCCGGCTTATTCTTCCTCAAGGGAATCTATATTTTTGATCTTCCCCAATGGCCTTTCCGGGTTTTGGGCAGTTCAATTCCCGAACTAGGTAATACCCTCCAGGGAACTGATGCGTTGAATCCCCTATTTGCCAGTGTACTGATTCCCATTTTGTTAATGGCATTGCTGCTGGGAAATCCTAGTTGGAAATGGTTTGCCATTGGTTCAACATTAGGTATAGCAGCCTGCTTGACAGTAAGTGCGTTTTTAGATCCAGCTGTTTGGGGTTTGGGAAGTGGCAACATATCACGCCTCTTCCTCATCGCTAATGCCCTAATCTGTTATGGACTAGCTCGTTTAGCATTGAAAAACGAAGAAAAAATTGCATAAATGGGGAATGGGGAATCAATTTTTATAACTCCTAACTCCTAATTCCCTACTCCCCACACTCAGCACGGGCTAAACGCCCCGCTACCGCTAACAGCACTCAGCACTCAGCACTCACAACTCAGCACTGTTTATGAGCATTACACTTACAGGTACAATCGAACGCCGTGATATAGGCACAGGCGCATGGGCGTTGGTTACAGAAGAGGGCGTTACTTACGAAATCCTGAAAGGGGCTGACAAAAGCTTACTCAAAGCCGGACAAAAAGCAAAAGTAAAAGGACAGGTGCGTGAAGATATCATGACTATTGCCATGATTGGCCCTGTCCTAGAGGTCAAATCCTTTGAGGTAATTTAGTTCTGATTAGCTGTGGAATCCAGAACCTCTTGCAGACGGCTTCTAAATTCTCCTTTGGGATGACCTCCTTTTACTTCACCCACAATCTGAAATTCCCCTTCTGGAGAATTGCAGATGATGTAAGTAGGCCATCCCATTTCTGATTTATCGGGATACTGAGTTAATAAAATCTTGCGATACTTGCGGTAAGCAGTCGTATCCTGCATTTTCACATCAATAAATTCTAAACCCAGTTCTTCAGCCACCTTTTTGTCGTAAAAAGACATTTTATGGCAGATGCCGCACTCTTCTGAAGAGAACTTAATTACAGCTAAACTCATGGGTTGGCGACTCTTTGATTCTAAGCAAAGTTTTTTAGCATAATGCCATGAAATATTACCACATAGCTGGTTATTAGTGTCAACTTCAAGCTGAAACCCTTATCCAGTATCTTTTCCTGCGTCCTTGCTTCTATGTTTGTTGGGAGGCAGAGCTTTCAGTACTGCATTCCCAGGTTGAACATAGTTAGCAAAGAAGCGTGATTGCTGGCAGAGAAATAATTAAACGCCAAAATATAGAAAAAAAATTAAGAATATGATTAAATATCATAGCAATCATTTTGATGTGGCATCTCTAGCTCACAATAAAAAGAAAGGGATTCAAGAATTGAGTGAGCAAGTTATGCTCTATCCTAGGAGCAGTAACAACAAGAGTAGTGGTGCATTCTAGTTACATCAGCAGAAAATGCTAGGGCGATGTCTAAGACAAGCCGCTACGTGTCTACACAAAAAAACCCCCGATGAGCGTTAGCCAATCAGGGGAGTTAGTTATCAGGGTGCATCTACCAATTAAATGTTCTTAGGTTTAACACCATATTCCGGATAAATTTGGACAAAGGCTTATTATTTTTTAAAATAAAAAACCCCTAGATGATGTTAGTCTACTAGGGGAGTTAGTTATCAGGGTGCATCTACCAATTAAGTGTTCTCAAGTTAAACACCATACTCCGGATAATTTGGACAAAGGTAAGTTATTTTTTAAAATAAAAAACCCCCAGATGATGTTAATCTACTAGGGGAGTTAGTTATCAGGGTGCATCTACCATTAATGTTTTCTAGGGGCAGCGAGTATCTTCCGGGGGAAATGGCAAAAATCAGGGTTGACGGCCATGTCTAGGAAGGTCTACGCCTAGGGTAACGAGAAAAAAACCCCCAGTGGGTGTTAGCCAACCAGGGGAGTGAGTTATCAGGGTGCATCTATTGATCATCTTTTCTAAAGTAAATGGGTAGCTACCGGATAAAATAGCAGAGGTTGAAGTTATTGTTGTTTACTCACCAGAAAAAAACCTCAAAGTTGTTAATCAACCAGAGGAGTTAGTTATCAGAGTATTGGTTTCAAGTGAAGCTAAAGTCTTTCAGAATCTCGTTTATCTGTAAATTATACTCATAGGGCTACTGGCGCGAATTCAGAGGGTGCTAGCCTATGTGAGGATTAAAAGAGATTCTTAAAGAGCAATCTACCGGATAAATTGACGCTCGCCAGAGAAAATTCTCAATGGGTGTTAGCGAACTAGGGGAGCTAGTTATCAAGGTGAATCTACCAATTAAATAACCAGTGCATTGCCTTAAAAATTTGATGCGTCAGAAATGATTGCTGCTAAATTCCTTCATAAAAAAACCCCCAGTGGGTGTTAGCCAACCAGGGGAGCTAGTTATCAGGGTGCATCTACCAATTAAGTGTTCTAGGTTTAACCAGCCTGCTCCGGATAAATTGATTAGAAAGGCGTGTCAACAAAACTCTAGTAGATATCAACTGAATTAGGGGAGTTAAAAATCAAGGGACATCTATCTAGTAATCAAGTATTCTAGGATTAAGGACTATTTTTTGGTAAAGAATATCTGCGTTAAAAGTTGCTGTTGTTTGCCAAAATTGAAAAAAACCCCTAGTAGGTGTTAGCCAACTAGGGGAGTTGAAGATCAAGGTGCATCTACCAATTAAGTGTTCTAGATCCAAGTAATCCGATCCGGATAAAGTTGTAAAGGCAGAAAAAGCAAAACAACACCGAATCAGAAACATTCAGGGGTGGGATGCATCTAAGTTATCAGAGGGAGCAAATCGACTTGAAACTTTCGTGTTTCAAACCAGATTTAGGAGGCGGACAGGAGAAGTTGTGACCCAGGAATTTCACATTTCCGTAACCCCAGTAGGGCAAAATGACTACTTGGTGCGGACGGAACAAGTCGCGCCTGGGGTACCATTGGCAGAAGAATTGGTGACTTGGCCTGTAGCTGATTGGTTAATAGCTGCTGGGCATTTGATGAATGACCCGTTGAAGTCGGTGTTGCAGGGAGATCCATTTACCTCTGGTGGGCACGAAAGCAATATTGCCAGAAACTCTGTTAACTTGGTGGCGTTGGGTCAACAATTTTATAACGCCTTATTTCAAGGCACTCTCAGAGATAGTTGGATTACTGCCCAAGGTATTGCCCAGAATCACCAACAAGTACTACGCTTACGCTTGGGGCTAAAGGACACTAGGTTAGCTCGTCTACCTTGGGAAGTGATGCACGCAGGCGATCGCCCTCTGGCTACTGGGCCTTATGTGGCTTTTTCTCGCTTCCAAAGTGGCATTTTGGGGGGTTCTCCAATGCGATCGCGCAATAGTTTCACAACACGAGAACAAGGTAGTGTGAAAGTATTGATGGTAATTGCTTCTCCCTCAGATCAAGCCCGTCTTGATTTACAGAAACAGGAAGCGATTAAACTGCAAGCGGAACTTCACCGTCAAACATCACGACTTGCTGAAGGTAACAATCGTTTCCCAGAAATTGAACTCACTGTATTAGACCAACCAGGACGGGAAGAACTGACGCAAGCCCTAGAACAAGGCAGATACCAAGTTCTCCACTACTCTGGTCATAGTAACTTAGGCGGCAATGGCGGAGAAATTTATCTTGTCAGTCGCAGAACTGGTTTAACAGAAATCTTGAGTGGAGACGATCTGGCAGGTCTGCTCGTCAACAATAATATTCAAATGGCAGTGTTTAATTCCTGCTTGGGGGCGTACACAGCTGCATCCGATCCTTCTGGAGATACGGGTGAACGTAATCTGGCAGAAAGTCTGGTGAAGCGCGGAATTAGAAGCGTTTTGGCTATGTCAGAACGCATTCCTGATGAAGTGGCACTGACACTCACACAATTGTTTTACCGCAACTTGAGTCAGGGATATCCGGTAGATTTGTGCGTTAGTCGGGTACGCCAAGGATTAATTTCTGCTTATGGTTCTCACCAGATGTACTGGGCATTACCGATTTTATATCTCCAGCCGGAATCTGACGGTTTTCTCAGTGAAGAAATTGAGGTATCCGAAAGTCCAGACTTGCGGGATCAGTATAATTCACCTTTAGGAATAACTTCCACGATGTACTCTGCGATGTCTACGACGGGCTATGCCAACGCAGATGATAGCGATATGCCTTTAGGAATGGAAGAAATGATTCCTGCTGGTTTAGCGCGTGACTCTTCTGGATTAGACTGGCTGGGTGAGGATACTTGGGGCGATCTCGTTGATGAAATTGAGTATGATGACCCAAGTTATGAAGAAGATTCTGCGATAGTTTCGGATTTGTTTCGTCAGCTAGATAACCAAAAAGCTACAACTGAACCGGATCAACAAATTCTAGAAAATAATTTTCAGCAAAGCCAGATTTCAGAAGAGATGACTTCTCTAGAAGATGAAGGAGATTTATGGGGAGAAGTTCCATCACCACCCCCTGCAATTACTGGTAAATTGCAAGGAAATCAGCAAAATCCTGAGTTTTCCCGTAGGCATAGCCCAACCCAGGTATCGCAACCAGCCGTACCAAGACATCGTACCCAACGCCGCAAGTTGTGGCCAATTGTGGGTATTGTGGGAATCAGTGCCTTAGTAGCTGCGATCGGTTTAAATTGGTGGTGGCAAAATCGATCTCAGCTGGCAACTCTGCCAAACATCCCAACAATTTCCACCGATTCTTTACCTGGCCAAAAACAGCAAAATATCGATTTAGAAACAGCAAGCACTGGAATTGTCACCAGCAGCGCTACGCAAAAACTGAGCCAGGGAGATTTACAAGGTGGGTTGTTGGCTGTAGAAGAATTACTCAATCGTGGCGCACTCGCTGCGGCGGAAACTGCCCTCAAACTTGTTCCAAATAAGCAAATTGACGATCCATCTGTCAACTTTTATAAGGGAAGATTAGCTTGGCAGTCTATCGGGACTGGAGACAATAACTATAGCGTCGATGATGCCCGCCGTTACTGGGAAACTGCTGCAAAAGCTAAACCAGAATCGCTTTTGTATAATAACGCTTTAGGATTTGCCTACTACGCAGAAGGCAATCTAAATCGAGCCAATGACTCTTGGTTCAAGGCTTTGAATTTAGCTCTCAAAGAACAAAATACAGATTCAAAGACAGCAGTTCCTGAAGATGCTTTAACTTCTTATGCTGGTTTAGCTCTCGGACTGTATAAATCTGCACTAAGTCAATCTAGTGGTAAGCAGACACAGTATCTTAATGAAGCGATCAAGTTGCGGCAAATGGTTCTCAACTCTGATTCAGTAAACTTCCAGGTTGATAAATTAGCTAAAAATTGGCTGTGGACAGAAAAGGCGATTGAAGATTGGCGATCGCTCCTTCAGGAAAAAGGTGAATAACAGTAAGATGTTGTGGTGGTGCGATCGCTTGCACACTAAAAAACTTTGCTTTCAGCATCCCTAATCAAGACAAACCTTGCATCTAAGAGCAAAGACACCGTTTTCACACATCACTACCGAGAGAAAACCTTTTCTATCTTTTACTGAGGGATTGCTGCTGCTTTGATCTTCTTACAGATATCCACCCAAGCTTTATTCTCTTGTGCTGGGTTCAGGCTGTCTAAAGGTTGATTGGAAGGGTGCGCTGATTGATACTTTTCAATTTCTGTTTCTTCATAGCTGCTAAAACTCAACGGTATCCAAATAATCGTGAGTCCTTTGGCTTGTGCCGCATTCAATAATGGGGGTAACTCATTCTCGTGAATAAAGTCTGATGCTAGAAAGTTAGGGCTAACCAACAAAACTGCTACTTTTGCTGCTGCTAAAGCATTTTCAATTTCTTTGCGCCACTCAGCACCAGGTCTGATTTTGGTATCGTCCCACACAAATAGATTTTGGTTGCGAATTATTGGTTTGAGGTGTTTCTGAAGTTTGGTAAGCCATTCCTGATCTTGATGACTATAGCTGATGAAAACTTCAACCCCTAACTGCTCTACAAGCAACCTCTCTTTATTTTTATCTATCACATCATCAATTAAACCCAAGACATCAACCATTTGATAGCTTTTTTGACATTGAATGCGTTCTTGCTTATCAGCTACAAACTGTCGCAATATCTCAAAGGGGTAAAAGTGTGGCTCTTGGTTATCTTTGCAAGTGACACAATTACAGGGAATTAACTTGTTATACTTTAGTCGCTTATAAGAGTCATGAATTTTATCGAGTTCATGTGTAACTATGGTCATCAAATCTCTTTTATAACGACCTGAGACTCGAATCTTAATCTCCCGCTTGCCGTAATATTCAATCACCTCTGCCTTCGTCTGGTCTTTGCTGAGAACAACGCCGCTTTTCCAGACACATTGTTGTTCATTCATTAACTCATGCATGGCAACGATGAACTGGGTGATGATGCCCTTGGGCATGAACTCGTAGGTGTAACGCAGAATCAGGTTGTTGGTTTCATCCCAGTTATAAAAGGGTTGATTAGCAGATAGCAGCTGTGGAGCAATATACTTTCCTTGGCTTCTAGGAATTTCGTAGCACAGCTTGAAGTTGATCATCAAGCGCAAGAGTTCATCATGCATCGTGGCATATTCGTCTTCACACCAGATGTTTGCCAAGTCAGACCGGGTGAAACTGCCTAGATTGCTAATCACCTCTTCATTATCCAGCACTTTGTAGACTGCATCAGTTCCCCACTTGGGTTTGAGGATAACGGTCTTGTTCAAAAGTGGGTCTTCCTGGAAGTGCAAGCATACTCCCAAATCGTGCAGATAGCTGCTCAACTGCAACTTGTCATTTCTTTGAGTGAACCCATTTTGTTGGCAGATGTTCAGGTATTCATCCAAGCCGATGTGATTGCGTTCGTCACTCTCCAAAGCTTCCCGGACTCTAACCCAGGTTCTTGGGAGCGGACTGCCAATATGGGGCAGACTTTTAACGTAATGCTTGACTTGTTCTAAAACTTGTTCTAAACCCCTGTTGGTAGCAAGGTTTGTTGGTAAAGTCTCCTTCAAATTAGTAAACTGCCCCCGTAACTCACGTTCATTGATTTCTTGGTGGCGGTTTTGCTTTTCATTTTTGATGATTAACAGTGGACTGTTATCACTCAACAGTTCTACTACATTCAGCCAGTAATAAAAATCTGTGTCTTCCTTGCGGGTATCTGCTACTAAAACGTAGAGAGAACGCTTAGTGAGGAAAAACTGGTGAGTAGCATGGTAAATCTCTTGCCCACCAAAATCCCAAATGTTGACTCTAAATTCTTGCCCATTTTCCATTGGTAAATCCCACCGAATCACCTCAATTCCTTTCGTAGAGTCTTCTTCTCGGAGTTGATAATTTTGGTCTTCAATTTTCTTCGCCAGTGTTGTCTTCCCTGCTCCACCTTCACCTATAATTATTAGCTTTGCTTCACACAGATAATCTATGCCTTCTGTTTCCAGTTGTCGGAAATAATTTCTAATTGCCTCAATACCTTTTGCAACAATTTCTGGTGGTGGCTTTTCGATGGGGTTGCCGCTTAAACCTAAGGTGGTAAGATATTGCAGACTGACGATCGCTTCTGGCAACGTCGTTAATTGGTTGTAGCTTAAATCCAGGGAGGTAAGTTGTTCCAAACTGGCGATCGCTTCTGGTAGTTTCGTTAATTTGTTGTCCCTTAAATTCAGGGAGGTGAGTTGTTCCAAGCTGGCGATCGTTTCTGGTAGCGTCGTTAATTTGTTGACGCTTAAATCCAGGGAGGTGAGTTGTTTCAAGCTGGTGAGCGCTTCTGGTAGCGTCGTTAATTTGTTGACGCTTAAATCCAGAAAGGTGAGTTGTTTCAAACTGGCGATCGCTTCTGGTAGCGTCGTTAATTTGTTATCCCTTAAATCCAGAAAGGTGAGTTGTTCCAAACTGGCGATCGCTTCTGGCAGTATCGTTAATTTGTTGTAGCTTAAATCAAGAGAGGTGAGCTGTTGCAAGCCTATGATCGCTTCTGGCAGTGTTGTTAATTCGTTGTAGCTTAAATTCAAGGAGATGAGCTGTTGCAAGTCGGTGATCGCTTCTGGCAGCGTCTTTAATTGGTTGTAGCTTAAATTCAAAACCTCCAACCACTCCAGTTCAAACACCTCAGCAGGAATCTCTGTTAATTTTTCCTTGCCCAAATCTAATTCTCTAAGCTTATTCTCTCTCGCTTCTCGGATTCTTTCAAGGAAAGGTTGAGGCGTATTTGTCATACTGAGTTTCACCTGTAAATGAAAATTTAGGACTTACGCATTGACAGGAAATACCAATATGGTTTCTCCGATAAACCAAATCTGTCGTAGGGGCAATTCATGAATTGCCCCTACAGTGCAGGTCTATTTTCCATGAAAAATTTTCAATAAAAGCCTGAAACAACCTATTTTTGTAAATGCATAGGATGATTAATTTTTACAGTGCGTAAATCCTAAATTTTATAATGTTACTGATTGGCTGGGCAATCTCGCGACCACTAATATTTTGCAATAATTCAAAATTTTAAAAAGAATTTATTATTACCATTGCTCAAGTTGACTCATGAACGAGTATATTTTGCCAATTAATGAGGATATTTTGTCATTCCACAAATCTTTGTAATTCTTCCATGAGTATTTGAGACCTATCGACGAGTTTTTAAGACTAACTCACAAACACTTGGAACTTGTTAATGAGTATTTCAGACTCGCGCACGAGTCATTTAGCCATTTTTTACACGACTTCTCCAGCCTGAAAAATTTGTTCAGCAGTTAAATTCAACTCTGGGAACGTTGGCGAATGAATGCGATCGCTTCCTCTAAATTGCTTAACTTGATACTCACCTTCAATTAATTGGTAAATCGAGATAGTTGGTTGTTTAGGATTGCCAATAAAGTTTCTACCACCTAAACCTAGATAATCTACAATCCAATATTCAGGTATTCCGACCTCTTCGTATTTACCTGCTTTGGTAAAATAGTCGTCTCGCCAGTTGGTACTTACAACTTCAATTACTAAAGGAATTGATGCCGCTTGGCTTACAGTAGATTCTTTTTTCCACAGAGGTTCATTTACTAAGTTAGAGTTATTCAACAACAGTACATCTGGTGAGTAAGCTGCTTCGCTCTGAGTCGGTTTAATGAATGCTGCTTTGGGGATGAAATAAGGTAGTTTTAAACGTTTGTATTCTGTAACTATTTCCCCAACTAAAAATCCAACAATCTGTTCATGTTCACCTGTGGGAGGAGCCATTTCTACAATTACTCCGTCATGCAGTTCATAGCGTCGTTGTGAGTTTTCTGGATACCAAGCAATAAATTCATCAAATGTTACTTGTTTGGTTAAGGCTTGAGTCATACTTTGCCCTCTTGCTTTATGTCAAATTTGACCCCTCTCCAAACCTCTCCCCGAAACGGAGAGAGGCTTAATCAGCGAACTTAGGTTAAACTTTCGCCGCCGCAGCATTTGGTAAACTCACTTTCAACCGCTTAAACATCGCTTCTCTTGCTTGTGCAGCGAGGCTATCGTCAAAAGGTTTTAAGGTAATTTGTTGCTGATACTTTAGGCGTAATGCTGTCTGAATTAACCAATCGGCAACAAAGGGATTTTTTGGTAACAAAGGGCCGTGCGAATAAGTTGCGATCGCATTCTGATAAAATGCTCCTTCTGTCCCATCCTCTCCATTATTTCCCAAACCGTACACCACGCGCCCTAAAGCTTCCACTTTTCCCAGTTTGGTGCGTCCGCCGTGATTTTCAAAGCCTACCAAATATGGTGTAGTTCCAGTCATCTCTCGCAATTCTTGCGCTAGGCGTGAAGCTGTCACTTCAATTACCAAGTTGCCAATACAGCGCTTAGTATTTTCACCAGGATGCACGGAAACTAAATCGAGTATTCCCAAACCATCAATCCGTTGCCCCAAGCCTGGTTCATAATAATGTCCCAGTAATTGGGGGGAACCACAAGTAAAGACTCCTGGTGTTCCATTTTCGATTTTTTCACGCATTGCATCAGCTTTTGCACCTTGCAAATCACGCATGACAATTTCTTGCTGACGATCTTGTGCGCCACCACCAACTATGACATCTACAGTTTTAATATCTGCGGCTGTGGCATTTTGATCTAGGGGTAACACTTTAACATCATATCCCCGCCACTTGGCACGACGTTCTATAGTAATTACATTACCGCGATCGCCATAAGTACTCATCAGCGTCGGGTACAACCAACCTATTGTTAATTCTAAATTTTGAGAACTCATAAATTTTGGGAATGGGGAATGGGGAATGGGGAATTGGGAATGGGGACGAGAATAACTACTGACAAATGACAAATTTAAAGAATTTTCCGACCAGTGAGAACTTCTCGAACTTCTAACATGGCTGAATAGGTAGGCAGAATGTGCAGAGTTTCATTGTCTGGTGTATGCTCTAATGCAGTTGCGATCGCTTGTCGTAAATCTTCTTCGACAATTAAATTTATGCTACTCTCAAGGGACTTTTGGCTGTAACGTAGACGTAGTGCCATATCATAGACGCGATCGCCACTCACTACTAAAGTCCCGCCGCGTTCGACTAATTTCTCGGTATCTACGTCCCAAATCCAGGATACATCAGTGCCATCGGGTGTGCGATCGTTCAATACTAGCAGTGTGGTTTTATCTGTGCTTTGAGTGACTACGCGAATGGTTTCATTCGTTCCTACGGGATTTTTTGATAATAATATCCGCACTCGTTTACCATTAATTACTAAATCTTCTGCACGTCCAAAAGCTGCTTGGAAGGTATTAATAGTATCTCTGATTGTTACTTCATCAACTCCTAACTCAATAGCCGCAGTAGCAGCAGCTAAAGTATTATATTTGTTGTACAAACCAACTAGAATTTGCGACCATTCATTACTTTCTAGAGTCGGTTTACTTTTAGTGAAACCACACTTGGGACAAGTGAAATCTCCCAAATGAGACAAATAGACTCCCTTGTAATCTAAAGAATGTCCACATTTTGGACAATAGATAGAATCAACAGCGTGAGGAATCGCTTCTAAATAATGTTCTGGTTCATTTAAGCCAAAGAATAACACCCGTTGCGGTAACTGCTGACCCAGGTTAGATAAAGTTGGGTCATCAGCATTGGGAATTACCACCGTTTCTGCTGGTAGGGTGGAAATAACTTTTGTCCAACGTTTACTAATTGTATCTACTTCGCCGTACCTATCAAGCTGGTCGCGGAACAAGTTTAAACAGAGAATAATTCGCGGCTGGAGTGGCTTTAATACTCTTGGGACAATATTCTCATCCACTTCCAAAATGGCGTAATCAGTATTTAACGTACCTAGTAAGTTGGTGCTTTCTAACAGCGCCGTCATCAAGCCATTTTCCAGATTTGCACCTGTAGAATTATGAGTGACGCGAAAACCCTTGCGTTCTAGGATTGTGCATAAAAGAAGGGCTGTAGTGGTTTTGCCGTTAGTACCAGCAATTAAAATCACTCCATTTTTAACTTGCTGACTCAATAATTCTAAAAGTCGGGGTTCAATGCGACGAGCAATCGAGCCTGGTAATACACTAGCAGCACCCAGACGGAGCGATCGCACTATAAACGTCACACTTTTTGCCACTGACACCGCGAAACCCAATCGCAGCCTATCTATGAATTGAATTTTGTTTCCCACATCTGTACCCTAGTCTTCTGGCGTTGCTAATTGAAAGTATTTAATTACAAATTTAATATGCGTGAGTTTAGCGAATCCTGACTGAAAAAGCCAGCCTCTTGATTTTGGGGCAGGGGGCAGGGG
>NZ_JACKZS010000150.1 GCF_014222285.1 Nostoc sp. UCD121 | reverse complement strand
GCCCCATACCCCATGCCCCATGCCCGATTTATTACGATAGACTAAGTTAGCTGTACTTAAACTAGCTTGTCTTCATAATGGTTTCTACATTTCCCAATCCCTCTTCTATTGATCTATCTCGCATCCGGTTGGCAATTCGTTCATTGCAACCGCAATTAGTAGAGTGGCGGCGGCGATTGCATCAACAACCAGAGTTGGGTTTTCAAGAAAAACTGACGGCTGAGTTCGTATCACAAAAGCTGCAAGAGTGGGGAATTGAGCATCAAACTGGCATTGCACACACTGGCATTGTTGCCACGATTAAGGGTAACAAATTAGGTGCAGAGAAAGTTTTAGCGATTCGGGCAGATATGGATGCTTTGCCAATCCAAGAACTTAACGAAGTGCCCTATAAATCGCAGCATGATGGAGTGATGCACGCTTGTGGACATGATGGACATACTGCGATCGCATTAGGTACAGCTTATTATCTGCACCAGCATCGCCAAGACTTCTCAGGTATAGTAAAAATTATCTTTCAGCCAGCCGAAGAATCACCAGGAGGCGCAAAGCCGATGATTGAAGCTGGAGTTTTGAAAAATCCTGATGTTGACGCGATTATTGGTTTGCACTTGTGGAATAATTTACCCTTGGGAACAGTGGGTGTGCGGGCTGGGGCGTTGATGGCAGCTGTGGAGTGTTTTAACTGCACAATTTTGGGCAAAGGTGGACACGGCGCACTACCCCATCAAACTGTTGACTCTGTTGTAGTTGCTGCCCAAATTGTAAATGCCTTGCAAACCATTGTCGCCCGGAATGTGAATCCCATTGATTCGGCTGTGGTAACAGTGGGCGAACTTCATGCTGGAACCAAGCGGAATGTGATTGCTGATACAGCGAGAATGAGTGCTACTATCAGGTATTTTAATCCTAGTTTGAAAGGCTTTTTTAACCAGCGCGTCGAGCAGATTATTGCTGGAATTTGTCAAAGTCATGGTGCGAGTTATGACTTAGAATACTGGGCACTTTATCCACCAGTAATTAATGATATTAAAATGGCAGAATTGGTGCGAACTGTAGCAGAAGAAGTAGTAGAAACCCCGTTGGGTATTGTGCCAGAATGTCAAACTATGGCTGCTGAAGATATGTCATTTTTCTTGCAAGAGGTTCCTGGCTGCTATTTCTTTTTAGGTTCTGCAAATTCAGAGAAAGATTTGGCGTATCCTCATCATCATCCCCGGTTTGATTTTGACGAAACCGCCTTAGGAATGGGTGTGGAGATATTTGTGAGATGCGTGGAAAAGTTTTTTAGTTGAGTCTATGGAAATTAGATGTTTTTAATTCAATACAATTCAGATAAGACCAAAACACTTGTAGAGACGGCAATTTATCGCGTCTCTAAAGACCAATTATCTACACTAATAACCCTTAACTGAGTTTGAAATTCTAAATGTAAAATCCGATTTTCTGTTTGTAAAAATGTAACGGAATCTGCTCGAATTGGTTCGATGCTTAATTCAGTTTTTAATACTTTAATTTTTTGCGGTTCATCAGGTAGCAGCACCCAAGTATTTTTCTATTTTG
Organism: Nostoc sp. UCD121; assembly: GCF_014222285.1. Lineage (GTDB taxonomy): Bacteria > Cyanobacteriota > Cyanobacteriia > Cyanobacteriales > Nostocaceae > Nostoc. The sequence continues at coordinate 17,809 of NZ_JACKZS010000150.1, read as the reverse complement.
TAGTTACCGTTGTATATTAACTTTCCATCTTGCCAGAACATACGCCCAGATTTATTAATGGCTAATGTTGATGGTGACACGCTTTTTGTGAGTTATCGTGGTTGGCGTTGCTGAATAAGCTCACGCAGAGGCGCAGAGAGTAAAATTGAAGTCTTCTGGCTACTGCTGAACTAACGGAGTCGCAAAAGCTACTAATGTGACTTGAAAACTAGCTTTTGGAGTCGCAAAAGCTACTAATGCGACTTGAAAACTAACTTTTGGAGTCGCAAAAGTTACTAATGCGACTTGAAAACTAACTTTTGGAGTCGCAAAAGCTACTAATGCGACTTGAAAACTAACTTTTGGAGTCACAAAAGTTACTAATACCGCTGCTGTTCTAACTATTGTGTAGGCGTAGCTGGCCGTTATTACCTAATTTTGTGGTTAAGTGGGGACGCGATCGCAAAAGTTGTGTTATAAAAACGGGCAAAGTCTTACAAAATACAAAAATATTTACTATGAAGCTTTTTCGGTAAATGCGTAATTTCTACATCAATGGCATCAAATGCTACTGTCACTAATCAATCTTTAGCGTTTAATCATCAGTAATCTTTAAAAAATTGAAAAGATAATGTTAAGTATCCCTATTAACTTAAATTTACCTCGTACACCCAATTTAATAACTTCCTTACCTGGGCCTCGCGCTCAAGCAATTGTACAACGCGATCGCGCCGTCACTTCTCCTTCTTACACCCGCGATTACCCGTTAGTTGTATCTCGCGGACAGGGCTGTATGGTAGAAGATGTGGATGGTAATGTATTTCTGGATATGACCGCAGGTATAGCCGTTACCGCCACCGGACACGCCCACCCGGAAGTTGTCAAAGCAATTCAAGAACAGTCCGAACGTCTGCTGCACATGTCAGGGACGGATTTTTATTATGAGCCGATGGTGGAACTAGCGGAACAATTAGCAATTCGCGCCCCTTTTCCTCAGCCACATAGTAATATTGGGTTCCCCGCAAAAGTATTTTTTACCAATTCCGGGGCAGAATCGAACGAAGGAGCGATCAAACTAGCTCGATATTACACCAAGCGATCGCTAATTGTGGCATTCTTAGGCGCATTTCACGGACGCACTTATGGGGCAATGTCTCTCACGGGTTCTAAAGCAGTGCAACGAGCAAATTTTGGCCCTTTAGTTCCTGGGGTGACACATATCCCCTACGGCACTCACGCCAGCTTAGACTACCTGGAACAACAGCTATTTGGAACAATTTTACCACCGCAAGAAGTAGCCGCGATCGTAGTTGAGCCGATTCAAGGAGAGGGTGGATATATCGTACCAGAGGATGGTTTTTTAAAACGGATTCGGGATATTTGCGATCGCCACGGTATTCTGATGGTGGTGGATGAAGTGCAAGCGGGAATGGGGCGGACTGGTCGCTTATTTGCGATCGAGCATTGGGGTGTGATGCCTGATATTATTACCACTGCCAAAGGTATCGCCAGTGGTTTGCCATTAGGAGCGATACTTGCCAGACCAGAGTTAATGACTTGGCCTCCAGGTTCTCACGCTACCACATTTGGCGGTAATCCCGTAGCTTGTGCTGCTGGTATTGCCACGTTGCGATTGTTAGAAAGTAGTTTGATGGCAAACGCTACCCAGATGGGAGAATTCTTACAAGCTAGTCTTACCGAGTTGCATCAAAGATTTCCCAGAGTATCGCCGCCACGAGGTAAAGGTTTGATGGTAGCCGTGGATTTATTGGATGAACAGGGTAATCTTGATCATAAATTGCGCGATCGCATTATTCAAGAAGCTTTTTTACGCGGTTTATTATTACTAGGTTGCGGTAAAGCAGCAATTCGTTTCTGTCCCCCTCTAGTTATCGACAGCGACCAAATTCAAATCGCCCTTCAGATTATCAGCAACATTCTAACTTCTTAAAAAATGACAAATAACAAATGACCAATGACCAATGACAAATAACAAATGACAAATGACAAATAAAATAGCCTTAAATTTATGGAAATTACTTTGGCAAGAATACAGCGCCAGAGTAAATCATGCCCGTACTTACCAGCAAATGATAACTACTGCGGGTGGGACTGTTGCCAACGACCACATCGCCTTTCGGTCTTTGCGTTTATTAGTAGATAGTCCGCAGGGTCAAGTTAATTTAGGAATTGACTATCTCGCACAATTTGCAGAAGCTTTGGGTTACGTGGCGGCTGGAGAGTATAATTTTGCTCAAACTCATCTATATGCCCGGCATTATCATCATCCGCAGCAAGAGGAATTTAACTTACCCAAACTCTTTATCAGCGAGTTAATTGTTGATGAATTGCCTACTAATATTGCTCAACTCATATCTAAAACAGTATCTGCAATCCCACACCAACTAGCCTCACCCGTTACTCTTCTCAAAAAAGACGCGGAGATTGAAACCATTGCCAAACAACTTCAGCAAGTCTTCACCCGTCCTTGGCTACCTCCCAGGCGTTCTGTTGTCGAACAGGTAAATCAGGCTACTCAGTATGGTGCTTGGGTGTTGCTGCACGGATATGGTGTCAACCATTTTACAGGCTACGTCAACAGACAGAACACCCCAGAATATCCAGACATTGATACTACTGCGAGTGGTTTAGCTCATCTGGGTGTACCAATGAAAGCAGAGATAGAGGGAAATGTTGCCTGTGGTTTGCGACAAACTGCAACTCAAGCTGTAACAGAAATGGTGACAGTGCTAGATGATAACAGTGGCGCAGAAATTCAGATCCCTTGGACTTACGCTTATTATGAAATAGCCCAGCGTTATCTAGTCGAAATCGAGCCTGGAAAGCAGGTACTTTTTGATGCTTTTTTAGGAAGTAATGCCCAGCAATTGTTTGAAATGACTCGTCTATCTAAATAAACCTCATCTAATTTATGTAGGTTGGGTGGAGTGAAACGCAACCCAACATTACCACCAAATTTTATGTTGGGTTACGCTAACGCTGCACCCAACCTACAAAACTGTCTGCGTAAGTATCAGGTACAAATTACGAATTACGAACTTGTACTGAGCGTAGCCGTTGGCGCAGCCTCTCGCAGAGAAGTATTACGAATTACGAATTAGAAAGTCACCACACTCCGAATTGATTCACCTTTGTGCATCAATTCAAAAGCATCATTAATTTGTTCAATCGGCATCACATGGGTAATTAAATCATCAATATTTATTTTGCCTTGCATATACCAATCAACAATTTTCGGCACATCTGTACGTCCTCTCGCACCTCCGAATGCTGAACCTTTCCAAACGCGCCCAGTTACTAATTGAAAAGGACGAGTGCTGATTTCTTGTCCAGCACCAGCAACCCCAATAATCACGCTGACACCCCAACCTTTATGGCAGCATTCTAATGCTTGACGCATAATTTTGACATTACCGATACATTCAAAACTGTAATCAGCACCGCCTTTTGTTAAGTCAACCAGATAGGGAACTAAATCACCCTCTACTTCCTGGGGATTGACAAAGTGCGTCATCCCAAACTTTTCTGCCAAGGCGCGTTTGCTGGGATTAATATCCACCCCGACAATCATATTCGCCCCTACCATTCGCGCTCCCTGGATGACATTTAAGCCAATACCACCCAAGCCGAAAACCACTACATTTGCTCCTGGTTCCACTTTGGCAGTATTGATAACTGCGCCAATACCAGTAGTAACACCACAGCCAATGTAACAAACCTTTTCAAATGGGGCATCTTCACGAATTTTTGCCAGGGCGATTTCCGGCAGCACCGTATAGTTGGCAAAAGTGGATGTACCCATATAATGATGAATCATCTGCCCGTCGATGCTAAAGCGACTTGTGCCATCGGGCATGACACCACGTCCTTGAGTTAAGCGAATGGCTTGACAGAGATTAGTTTTGAAGCTCAGACAATATTCGCACTGGCGGCATTCGGGAGTATATAGGGGAATAACATGATCCCCTGGTTTGAGACTGGTGACACCAGCGCCTACTTCCACTACCACACCAGCACCTTCATGCCCCAAAATAGCCGGAAACAAACCTTCGGGATCGTCACCAGATAGGGTAAAAGCGTCGGTATGGCAAATCCCACTGGCTTTTATCTCAACTAACACTTCGCCAGCTTGTGGCCCCGATAGTTGAACGGTTTCAATCGTTAACGGCTTACCTGCGCTGTAAGCCACTGCGGCTTTAACTTGCAACCTCAGCCCCTCCTATATATAGTTAATAGTTATTTGACGTTCTCCACCGTGGTTCAAGACGGGAATTTTTTTACAAAAAAGGCAGGAGTTAGGAGGCAGAAGGCAGGAGGTTAGGAGTATCAATTGAAACTAAAGTTTCAGGCTCTTTTGCCCAGTTCATAAAAAGAATTATACCGAGACGCGCAGCGCGTTAGCGTAACGGCACGTTCACGGTAGCGTCTCGCAGAGAAGTGCGGTATAAAGCGTCCTTACTTCAATCCCACATTTTTAAACGTGGGTTCCTCCTGCCTCCTGCCTTCGACCTCCTGCCTTCTGAATTTTAGGACTTACGCAAAACTACACGCGGTAAGGCAATACCCTGCGGGTACTCCGTTGGAGAACCGGCTATATGAATTACCCTATCGGAAAATAAAAGTTTAGGCTATTTTTTGTGTAAGTCCTGACTTTGTTAAAATATCATTCTCTCGCTAGATTGGTTAAGGCGGCGACAGCTGTTTTGGCAACGATGTAAACTAGATGTCAGCAGCAACCCCCAAATAATTTGTTCACCTCTCGATTAATACATTATTTTGTCACAGCTTATGAACCCTGCCCTAACTCAAATTGGCGCTCAAATGTCCAACCTGACTGGCGTAAGAGCAATCATGAAGGATATTATCGAGACATTAAGAGGGGGTGCAGGGCAGCAATTTATTAATTTGAGTGCTGGTAATCCGTTGATTTTGCCAGAAGTAGAGCAGTTATGGCGGGATTGTACTGCACAGCTTTTGGCTAGTCCAGAATATGGTGAGGTAGTTTGTCGTTACGGTTCAAGTCAGGGCTATGCACCATTAATTCAAGCGATCGCAAACGACTTTAATAAACGCTACGGGTTAAACTTAAGCGATCGCAATATCCTGATCACCCCTGGTAGTCAAAGCCTCTACTTCTACGCAGTTAATAGCTTTGGTGGCTACACCTCTAGCGGCGAGTTAAAACAAATCGTTTTACCCCTGAGTCCTGATTACACAGGTTACGGTGGTATCTGCTTAGTTCCAAAAGCCTTAACTGCTTACAAACCAACTCTTGATATTGATGCAGCCGCCCACCGATTTAAATATCGCCCCGACTTCAGCCAACTGTCGATTACAGAAAATACCGGTTGTGTCCTCTTTTCTCGCCCCTGTAATCCCACTGGTAATGTCCTTACTGATGAGGAGGTGAAGAAAATTGCTGCCCTAGCTGCGCCTTATAATCTGCCTGTGTTAATTGACTCGGCTTATGCGCCTCCCTTTCCAGCATTGAACTTTACCGAAATGACACCAGTGTTTGGTGATAATATCTTGCACTGCATGAGTTTATCGAAAGCGGGATTACCAGGAGAAAGGATTGGTATTGCCATTGGGGATGAAAAGTGGATTGAAGTGCTGGAGTGTTTTCAAGCAAATATGAGCCTTCATTCTTCACGTTACGGCCAAGCGATCGCAGCTTATGCAATCAGTTCTGGTGCTTTAGTAGAAATTTCTCACACTGTCATCCGTCCTTTTTACCAAAATAAATTTACCGTTTTAGAAACCAGCTTAGAAGAAGCGATGCCCAAGAATTTACCTTGGTTCCTCCATCGCGGTGAAGGAGCAATTTTTGCTTGGTTGTGGTTACAGGATTTACCCATGAGTGACTGGGAATTTTACCAGCTAGTTAAGCAAGTAGGTGTGATTATTGTCCCAGGAAGCACCTTTTTTCCTGGTTTAGAGGAAGAGTGGGCGCACAAGCACCAATGTTTCCGTATCAGCCTCACAGGTACAGATGAAGAGATAGCCATTGCTATGCAACGTTTAGCAAAAGTGGCTGAAGAAGCTTATAAAGGTGCGGCGGTGACTGCCTAGTACCGCAAGGCGGAATTAAAAATAAAAAATTAAAAGTTAAAAATGAATACAGCGTAAGCATTTCATTGATTTGGATGGGTGGTTTATTTCCGCCGTGTTGTACTAGTAGGAAAAATGGAAATGAAACACGAAGAAGCTAATAAAGAGATTGCGGGCAGAGGGGCACAGAGGCAGAGGGGCAAGAAAGTAGGAGGAAATTCAAAAATTCAAAATGTTCAATCTCCAGCCCCTAATCCCCATCCCGTAGTTCCCAATACCCAATCCCCAGTTCCTAATCTCGACAATTGGTTAGAAATTGGTAAGATTGTTTCCCCTCAAGGATTGTCTGGAGAATTAAAGGTTTATCCTGTATCTGACTTTCCCGAAAGATTTGAAGTACCGGGAAAACGTTGGTTGTTGCGTTTAGATGGCACAGAACCACAACCAATTGAATTATTAACAGGACGTTGTATTAGTAACAAAAACTTGTATGTAATCAAATTAGCTGGTGTGGAAACTTGCGATCAGGCAGAGGCGTTGCGTGGTTGTAAACTAATGGTGCCAGTGAGCGATCGCCCCCAATTAGCCGAAGATGAATATCATGTCCTCGATTTGATTGGCGTGGAAGTCTTCATGCAAGCATCTGGCGAACTCGTTGGTACGGTGGTAGACATCATCCCCGCCGGCAATGATTTGTTAGAAATAAAGTTCCATGAATCCTTTGCTACTGGCAAAAAGCAAAAGACTGTTTTGATTCCATTCGTGGAAGCGATCGCACCAGTCGTAGACTTGAAATCTAATCGGATTGAAATTACGCCACCGCCTGGGTTATTGGAAATAAATAATTAGGTAATTAATTAACTGCTCAACAGATTTTTCAAGTGGATAATATTTCATAATTCGTAATTCGTAAGGAAGCTCGTTCTTCTCTATAAGACGATGCGCTAAAGAGATTCGTAATTTATACGCTCTTACTGTACGCATTCTGTTTTGCTTTTTAATATTGTCATAATTCGTAATTCATAATTCATAATTCATCACCTCTCCATCCTGTGCCAAGAGTGAAGGAATCTTGTAGCAAAGGCTGGAAAAATTCATCATGGGTTAGATGGCCATCATCTTGAAAATAAGTAAAATTACATAGTGATGAAGCCGTCAAAATCCTTTTTGTAATGGAGTGTCGAAATGACATTAGCAACGACTCCACAAACAAAGCCTTTAACAGAAGAAGAATTACGTAAGATAAACGCCTACTGGCGTGCTGCTAACTATCTTTCCGTTGGGCAGATATATCTACTCGACAATCCGCTACTGAGAGAACCGCTAAAGCTGGAACACGTCAAACCCAGACTGTTGGGTCACTGGGGAACAACGCCAGGGCTGAACTTGATATATGCTCACCTGAATCGGGTCATCAAAAAATATGACCTAAACACGATTTATATTGCTGGCCCTGGTCATGGAGGCCCTGGACTGGTAGCCAATACCTACCTAGAAGGCACTTACACTGAGTATTATCACAATATCTCCCAAGATGCTGAAGGAATCCAGAAACTCTTCAAACAATTTTCTTTCCCCGGTGGTATTCCCAGTCACGTAGCACCGGAAACTCCTGGTTCGATTCACGAAGGTGGGGAATTAGGTTATGCCCTCGTCCACGCTTATGGTGCTGCCTTTGATAACCCTGACTTAATTGTTGCTGCTGTTGTCGGTGACGGTGAAGCCGAAACAGGTGCTTTAGCAACTAGCTGGCATTCCAACAAGTTTCTTAACCCCGTGCATGATGGGGCTGTATTGCCGATCCTCCACTTGAATGGGTATAAAATTGCTAACCCAACAGTATTGGCACGGATCAGCCATGAGGAATTAGAAAGCTTATTTGTCGGCTATGGCTACAAGCCCTATTTTGTCGAAGGTGACGATCCCGCAGATGTCCACCAGCAGATGGCGGCGACTCTAGATATAGCGATCGCGGAAATTCAAAGTATCCAAAGAGAAGCCCGTGTACATGGTTTCACTAAACGTCCCCAATGGCCAATGATTGTCATGAGAACCCCCAAAGGGTGGACAGGGCCAAAAGAAGTGGATGGCAAAAAAACAGAAGGTTCTTGGCGATCGCACCAAGTTCCCTTTGGCAACATCGCCAAACAGCCAGACCACCTGAAACTCCTAGAAGATTGGATGAAGAGTTACAACCCAGAAGAACTCTTCGACGCTAACGGCACACTGATTCCAGAACTAGCAGAATTAGCTCCCAAAGGTCATCGACGTATGGGTGACAATCCCCACGCTAACGGCGGTCTTTTGCTACGCGACCTGAAAATGCCCGACTTTCAAAAGTATGCTGTAGATGTTCTCAAACCAGGGCAAGCGATCGCTGAAGCTACCCAAGTTGCAGGCATTTTCCTCCGGGATATCATGCAACTTAACCAAGAAAGCCGCAACTTCCGCATCGTCGGCCCCGACGAAACAGTATCGAATCGCTTAGGCGCTGTGCTAGAAGTCACAGACCGGGATTGGGCAGCCCAGATCCTCCCCGAAGATGACCACCTTTCCCCCGATGGTCGGGTGATGGAAATTCTCAGCGAAACTAATTGTCAAGGATGGTTAGAAGGCTACCTCCTCACAGGACGGCACGGGTTTTTCTCTTGCTATGAGGCATTTATCCACATCATTGACTCAATGTTCAATCAGCACGCCAAATGGCTGAAAACGACTAGACATATTCCCTGGCGTAAACCGATTGCTTCCCTCAATTATCTACTCACCTCCCACGTTTGGCGGCAAGACCATAACGGCTTCTCCCACCAAGATCCCGGTTTTATTGACCATGTAATCAACAAAAAAGCAGAAATCGTTCGCGTGTATTTGCCGCCCGATGCTAACACTCTGCTATCGGTAACTGACCACTGTTTAAGAAGCCGCAACTATGTCAACGTCATCGTTGCCGGCAAGCAACCAGCATTGCAATACCTAAATATGGATGCTGCTATCAAGCACTGCACCAAAGGCATCGGTATTTGGGAATGGGCAAGCAACGACAAAGACAGTGATCCAGATGTAGTAATGGCTTGTGCTGGGGATATTCCCACCTTAGAAACCTTAGCGGCTGTGGATATTTTGCGCCAGCACTTCCCTGAGTTAAAGGTGCGCGTAGTGAACGTAGTCGATTTGATGACATTACAGCCAAAAAGCGAACATCCCCACGGTTTGAGGGAAAAGGACTTTGAAACAATTTTTACCACAAACAAACCGATTATCTTTGCATTTCATGGCTATCCTTGGCTGATTCATCGCCTAACCTATCGCCAGCCCAACCATGATAATTTGCATGTGCGTGGCTATAAGGAAGAAGGAACCACCACCACTCCCTTTGATATGGTTGTGCTTAACGATCTAGATCGCTTCCATCTAGTAATGGATGTAATTGATCGCGTACCAAAACTAGGATATAGGGCAGCTTATGTCAAACAGCAGTTGCAAGATAAACTGATCGAACACAAACATTACATTGAGAAGTACGGCGACGATATGCCGGAAATTCGTGATTGGAAGTGGCCGTATTAAAAGGAAATTAGGGTAGAGAGGCAGAGGGGAAACTCTTCTCCCTGCTTCTCCCTTTTTTAGGACTTACTGGAAGAAATTGGTACTGAATTACAATTTTCTTAAAATACCATTTAATCTAGCGTTGTAAGTTGTAAACTTCACAACTTTTGGATATAAAACCACCTTTTGTCATATTGGGACTAGTTACTGGCTTATCTCAAGTTGCCATCAGTTGCTTTTAAAAGAACAGTTGCACTTGGCTGCTTGTTTGTAAAAGTTAGCCTGCTGCAACCACACAACAACCCTTACTGTGGTTAATGTAGCGTGAGTTCGTCGAACTCACGTTAATGTACAGTCAAAGGAATCCCGTTATCTTTGGGTTTCAACTTGAGAATAAATGGCACAGCTTTCAATACCCAATCGGACACGGGTGTATAATTAGCAGCTTCTTCTCCAAAGCTAATAGAGAGCATATCAGTATGAATAATCCCTGGATTGAGGGGTATAGCTGCCATACCAGTCGGCAATTCTTGTGCCAAAGAACGAGTTAATCCTTCTATTGCCCACTTGGAAGCACAGTATGGTGCGACTTGGGCTGAAGTCGAACGTCCCCAGCCAGAACTAAAGTTAACAATAATACCCCGTTTGTTTTTCACCATTGCTGGTACGAAATGGCGAATTATATTCACTACTCCTTTAATATTGATATCTATTAGATCAGAAAATTCTTCGGATGGTATTTCCCACAAAGGTGCTGGGTAATTAGTAACTGCTGCATTATTAATCACTATATCTGGCGGTTCATATTTGTTCAATACATCTAGTGCCCATTTTTCTACTTGCTGTTCATTTGCCACGTCTACAGATGTGAAATCGTTGGGCGCGCTAAACTTCTGACTTATTTTCTGGATAGCATCTGATGAACGAGCGCAACCAATAACAGTATGTCCCTCTTGAATAAAACGCTCGGTCATCGCATAACCTAGACCTTTGCTTATGCCTGTAATTAAGATGATCTTAGTCATATTTTTCTGCTATTTAACGTATTATTAGCAAACTTTTCGTGGGTAGCTATTTTTACCAAATGCCCTGCATATTGTAAATCAATCACAAATGGACTCTCGACCCTACTGCCAGTATCATTATGCAAATTGCAGCCGCACGTCAACAAGAAGCAAGTGCGATCGCTGCTTCTAACACTTGGGTAAAACAACTTGCTGAAATTCGTCAAGATTTTGAGTCAACTCTCCTCTACATTACCAAAGCGACAGAAAGTACAGTGATTTAAAAAAGCAAGCAAAACATCTAAGTAAGTCGGTGGAAATATTACGTAAGTCCTGAAATTGTAATTATTTCATTTAGCATTATACATCTGCAATTAATCTCGCTTTTCTCAAGAAAAATTGCAGTACTGTTTCTTCACGAGAAATAATATCTACTCTACCTTCCATTCCCAACTGAATGGGACACAGATTTTTACCTTTACCTAAAAACAGACTTTCCGGCTCAATAGTTACCTGATAAAAAGCACCTGAGATAGCCGCTTTCGGAGTAGTATTGGGATAAGAAGGAGATCCATTTGTGCTATTTGTTGGGGGAGTCATAGCATCTGGAGAAATCGCCTCTACCTTACCGTTGAGAGTACCATAATCTGGGTAGGGACAAGCACTAACCCGCATTTGAACTTGTTGACCAATTTTGAGCTTACTTTTATCTTCAGATGCCACTACTGCCTTGACAATCTGCTTTGCATGACTGGGGACAATCTGCAAGACTTCTTCGCCAGGACGCACGGTTTGACCGGGGTTACGCAAGTTTATCTGAGAAATAATACCATCAGCAGTAGCAGTGATAGTGGTGTGATTAAGTTCATTTTCCACTTGCTGTAGTTCTCTAGTATCACGCTCTAACTGTTTTTCTACTTCAATCTGTTGCTTGATCATTCCTTGCCGTTCTTTTTCTAAAACGGCTTTGTGACTTTCACCTGCGTATTTTTCTTGGGCTATTCGCTCAGTAGCAATTTCTACTTCTGCATGACTGGGATTTAAGGCTGCTTCTACACGTTGCTTTTTAGCGATCGCAGCAAATACTGCTTGTTCTTGTTGTTTTGTAGCTAACTGTGCTTCCTCTAATTTATCCCTAGACAATGCTTCCGCTACACTCTCATATCGCTTTTGCTTTAACTTCGCTGCATTCAAAGCTGCCCTAGTAGAATGGAGATTAGCTTGAGCTTCTTGGAATTCAGCCACAGCGCTAATTTTTTTATCCTGATATTGGCGCTGGCGATCGCTTAATGTCGCCTCGCTAGCAGTCATAATCCGGTTAAATTTAGCAGTTTCGGCGCGAGTTTGCCTGTTAAAAGTGTGAATTTGAGCCTTGATTTGCACTAGCTGCAACTTCGCTTGCTCAATATTAGTTTGCAGTTGGCTTTTTTTCGTTTGTAAGCGGGAGTCGTCAATAATGGCGATCGCATCTCCGGCTTTGACAACTTGATTTTCTTTGACATGAATCTGCATAACTTGGCCTTCAGTTGCCGCCTGCACAATTCGCACTTCTCCAGATGGACGGACAACTGCCTGCCCTTTCACTGTCACCTTATATTTTGTGACTGTGGCAACGGGAATCGCTAATCCCAAAACGCAGAGAACAAATAGCCCACCAAAGGTAATCCAACGACTAATTGGTGGGAGAAATTCATCTGTTTGAATTGGTTGTAAAAAGTCTGTGTTGTGAACGTTAACCATAGTTAGACACTTCAAAATTGAAAAATAGGTGAAGATATTAGCCAATACAGTTCAGTTAAGCCAAAATCCTCATGTAGAGAAGCGATTTATCGCGTCTGAAATACTCAAAATTACATCATCTAAAAAGTCTAAATGCTCTCCATTAATTTGTCGCAAATCTTCTACTGTCCCTTCAATTTTTAACCGTCCTTGTTCTAGAAAAATAATCCAATCTGCACGCTGGATAACTCTAGGCCGATGACTAATCAAAATAGTAGTTTTACCCTGGCGATACTCTAAAAGCCTATCTAGTATTTGTGCTTCACTCACTGGATCGAGGGCGCTGGTAGACTCATCTAAAATTAAAATAGGTGGGTTAGTAACTATGGCTCTAGCTATAGCTAATCTTTGCTTTTGTCCACCAGAAAGATTAGCCCCAAATTCTCCTAAGACAGTTTGGTATTTATCAGGTAGTTCCCTGATAAATTCGTCTGCACCAGTAATTTGACAGGCGATAATAATATCTCTAAAACTAAGGTGAGGATAACTAAATTGGAAATTATCCAGAATAGACCGACTCCAAAAATGGGCTTCTTGTGGTATTAAAACCACCTGTTGCCGCAAACATTCCAAAGAGATATCTTGCTGGTTATAAAAGCCATAGCGAATATTTCCTGATTGAATTGTATATAAACCAGGAATCAATTTTGCTAGGGTACTTTTACCACAGCCAGATTTACCAATTAGAGCAATTGCTTTTCCGCCAGGAATAGTTACAGAAAAATCTTGCAGTAAATCAACTTTCCCTGTGTGGTGAAAATTAATTTCCGTGCAGACGATATCTGCATTAGCAGGAATTTCTACCCATTGCTTTTTAACATCATTTTCATCTTCTGGAGTAGCATCAATAACTTCTGTCAGACGTTGAATAACTATTTGGGAGGTGATAAACTCATCTACTAAATCGATGGCAGAACTCAAAAATCCGAGAAAATTGCTACTCATGCCGTTATAGGCAATCAATTGTCCAATTGTCAAAGTCCGATTAATTACTAAATAGCTACCAATCCAGAGAATACCAATATTAATAAATGTCGAAAAAACACTTGTAACTGTGCTGCTGTAAAGTCCTAACTGCATGGTACTCCAGCCCAAGTTAGCCAGACGACCAAAATTTCCTTGATATTCTTCCCAGGCTTGGGGTGTAGCTTGGGTAGTTTTTAAGACTTGTACTCCCCGAAATGTTTCTACCAAAAAACCTTGGTTTTCTGTACCAGAAACAATCATATTGCGGGTTTTTTGGCGCAGTGCTGGTAAGAAAAGTAAGTTAACAGCCGTGATTATGAGAAATGCAACTATAGAAGCTAGAGTTAACTCCCAAGTGTAAAAGAGCATAAAGCCCAAGGAGACTACAGCAATAAAAAATTGACTGGGTAATCCGAGAACAATCTGGGAAACTAAGTTATTGATAGCGTGAACATCTGCAATGCGGCTGACAACTTCCCCACTGCGTCGTCCTTCAAAATAAGATAGGGGTAAATGTAAGAGTTTGCGCCCGTATTCTAGAATTAGTCCTAATTGCAATCTTTGGCTGAAATAACCGATCAGGTGCGATTGTACTAAACTAATGGCGCTTCTAATTAAATTCAGAGTGATTACGCCAATAGCGACGGTGGTTAATAGTTGAGTATCTCCTCGGACTAAGACATCATCGGTGAGTAGTTGCATCATAAAGGGAGATGCAAGGGAAAGTAGACCGATCGCAATGTTGAGGGAAATTGCTTGGGCGATAATAAAGCGATATGGATAAACCCGTTGCAAATAACGCCCAAAACCGCCAATTTTATCTGATTCTTGTTGATAAAAGCGGCTTTCATCGGGAAGGAGTAGCAGCATCACCCCATTATTCCAACCTTTAATTAACTCCTCGTGAGTCAGGTAACGGATACCAACACCAGGATCGCCAATGACATATTTATTGCCTTTCTGACCGTATAATACTACCCAGTGGTAGCCTTTCCAGTGAATAATCGCAGGTAAAGGAGCTTGATCTAATTGGTTGATGAGTTGGGGAGTGGCTTTAACTTGTCTACTATGGAATCCCAAGGCTTCTGCACCTCGCCTTAATCCCAATAGAGTAGTTCCTCTCGCCCCAGTACCAACAGCTTCCCGCACCCGGTTGAGGGTAAATGTGCGTCCGTAGTGTTGGGAAATCGTAGCTAAAGAGGCTGCACCACAATCTTCTTCACTGTGTTGAAGGACAATTTTGTATTTCATTTTCAAGCGTAATCTTTGGGGCGAAAATACAGTGAAAGAAGTTGACTATATTGAATGAGGATTTACGCAGAAAATTTTTATTGACCGTGGAAAAAGAGGTTAAGAGCGATCGCAATCATCGAACTCTTAAGGTAAGGGCAGGTTTAGCAAATCAGTTATTACTAAAATCAACAATTGATTTATAAAACCCACCCATACAAAGGTTTTACGTTTATTCAGCAAGCCCTACTTAGAGGATATTTAAAAAGTCCTATTGTTGGTAGCAAAACGTTCTAGATCAACCTAAATTCCCCTTAAAAAGGGGGGCTTTAATTCCGGTTCCCCCTTGGAAAGGCTACGGTGTACACACAAGTCTTATAAAGTTGTCTAACAGTGTTTTGATCCCCCCTAACCCCCCTTAAAAAGGGGGGAAATTTCTTCAAGTCCCCCTTTTTAAGGGGGATTTAGGGGGATCAGATGATTTGTGTGTACACGGTAGCTTTTTAAGGGGAGTGGGCGCAGTCTTCTCCCAAGGGGAGAGGCTAGCGCCTTCTCTAAGAGAGGCTTCCGCCAACGCGGAGCGTCTCGTAGAGAAGGGGTCTCCCCAAATGGAGCGACTGGCGTGGGTTAGGGGGGATCAACAACTGCCTAGAATCACAGCTAACTACTTTTCAAACAACCTCTTAACAGTAACGATTTCTGTTTCCGTTTATTCTGTCCTAGCCAAATGCAAAATTAGCCTGTTGGAGAATTCCTCCAGATGTTTTTGGCTTATCGTCTTCCACTTCATTTGGGTCTATTTCTATGTCATCCCCTTCAAAAGCAGATATTTCTTTATTGAACAAATTGCCAGATTGACCACCAGAAATTATTTCTGCCGCTTGTTCATGAATTTCTTCCACCAAAGCAATATTTTCTAAAATACTTTGGTTGTTTAACAAGGTTGGTTTGATGGTAATAGCCATTTAAGTTTCTCCTGAAATTGTGTATAGTTCATCGATAGCCAATTCAACAGTTATTGAGAATGCAGAGATTAACCTAGCGAAAATATGTAACCCATTAGGATAGCTGATGCCTGGGCAACTGGGTTGCTCCTAAGACTAACTCCTCACGAAAAAACTTTTTTGCAAATCCTAAATAACCTGAACAGCCAGATTACATTACTCAGACCAGATAGAGATCAATATCATTGGGATTACTAGTCTTATCATTGGGTCGAAATTCATATCTTGTAGAATCGTTTAGGTTATATGATCTCAGTACTACTCTTGTGTCTCGAATATCTCTATCAAATCTAATTTTCCCACCAAGATTGGTACTTATTCTCTGTTCTTGACCGGGTTTTATTACAGATTGTACGCCATCCACTGTGTAATAAATCCGGTTCTGTGTTCCATTTCTAATGGAGAATTTCTCAGAACCACCAGAAATTATTTCCCCAGCTTGTTCGTCAAGTTCTTCAACTAAACCAAAACTTTCCAAAATGCTTTGGTTATTTAACTGGGCTGTTTCCACTGTCATAGCCATGTGATTTTCTCCTAAAAATGGTGTTTAGGAAATACGCTCAATATTTCTAAATGCCGATAGCTTAGGCGTTGCGGAGAAATAATATGTAAATCTCACCTATACAGCATTTCCCCTTAATGTCATAGAAAACTACCAGTTCCCACACAGTAGTCTTTCTTGCAGAGTAGACATAAAGGCAAACAACAAAAGTCATCTCTCTTAAGAATGAGAATAGTTAACTTTTTCGCGCCAGGATTTATTTCGAAAGGAGGATGATGAACTCGCTTATTCATACTATATAAGGAAAATAGAATTTGTAAATACGAATTAAACAAATTTTATTTTTTCTTTTGCTTTTCACAGAATCGGAAAAACTCCTCTATAAACATTTCCCCTACCTAGCAGAAACGCATCTAATTTGTTTTGACAAAATACAAATTAAATAGAGAAATAAGGGAAGTATTAGTAGGTTGATATCAATGCAATAGATAAAAGAAGGTTTGATGGTAAATGCGTTTCTATTAAGATTAGATAAGCTTATTGCCGCTCAATCTTGAGTGCTGGGTTGAGCGTGTAATAGATTCTCGTTCCCTAAAAGAGGTATTGCAGATTATCCTTCTTTAATAGCTTTCGCGTGAATAAAAACTTATGCAAAAGCTTTTGCATAAATTTTTAACTTTGCAGTGAGAACTACTTTAAGTTACTTAACGCATCAAACGCTACCCACTTTCATGGTTAGCGCTAGGATAGCTATGTATTTTCTCAAAGTATAAATATGGCTCAACTTCTTTACGTAAATTCAGTAGCAGGCAGTGATACCAACCCAGGCAGCCAACAAGCCCCGTTCAAAACTATTACCCAAGCCCTCAAGGTAGCTACTGTTGATACCAAGATTCAACTGGCAGATGGTAATTACAATGCTGCTAGCGGTGAAGTCTTTCCGCTAACGGTTCCATCTGGCGTGACAGTGGTGGGTAATGAAACAAACACTGGCAAGGGCATTTTGATTGAAGGCAGTGGTACTTACTTGAGCCGTACTTTCGCTGCTCAGAATGTCACATTTGTGTTGCTGGATAAAGCCGAACTCAGGGGGGTCACTGTAACAAATCTGGCTAGCCGTGGTAGTGGTGTCTGGATCGAATCAACTGCTCCTACTGTTGCTAATAACACTTTCACCAACTGTAAGCGGGAAGGAGTATTTGCTACAGGTGAGGCTAACCCAATTATTTTAAGTAATTTGTTCAGTGAGAATGCAGCCAATGGAATTGCGATCGCTAAAAATTCCAAAGGTCAAATTCAAGGTAATACCTGCGTCAAAACAGGTTTTGGTATCGCTATTAGTGATACTGCATCACCCATCCTTCGAGATAACAAAATTTACGAAAACCGTTCTGGGATTGTCATCTCTGGTAGTGCCCGTCCTCTATTACGTAACAATGTCAGTGAAAATAACACTGATGATGGTATTACAGTAATTGGAACTGCCCTACCGGATATCGGCAGTATCAATAACTTAGGAGGTAATACTTTACGCAATAACGGTAAATTTGATTTGCAAAATGCCAGTTCCAACAAGCTGGTTTCTATAGGAAATAAAATAGATGCGTCTAAAGTCGCCGGAAGTATAGAGTTTGCAGATAGTTCGGTTCCCACGCCGACACCAACGCCAACCCCAATCCCAACCCCAATCCCAACCCCAACACCAATCCCAACACCAATCCCAACAC